>DATKTF010000155.1:0-9733 GCA_035531255.1 Cellulomonadaceae bacterium | reverse complement strand
GCGGCGACGTCCTGCAGGACGCGCTCGGCCTCGCGTCGCACCGAGGCGCGCAGGGCGAGGTCTTCGATGGGGTAGCCCGTCAGCGTCATCTCGGGGAACACGACCAGGTCGGCGCCGAGGTCCGCGGCCGTGCGCGACCAGGTGAGCACGGCCTGGGCGTTCGACCGGAGATCGCCGACGCACGTGTCGATCTGGGCCAGCGCGATGCGCAGAGTCGCCATGGCGGCAAGCGTAGGCGGTCACCTGGGAGGACGTGGTGTCCACGAACCGGACGGCTCCGCGCGTCCACCCGGACGTGGCGCCACGAGCGGCGCAACATCAGGCAGGATGGGCACCATGGACAGGCAGCAGGAGTTCGTGCTCCGTACGGTCGAAGAGCGAGACATCCGGTTCATCCGACTGTGGTTCACCGACGTGCTCGGGACGCTCAAGTCGGTCGCGATCGCCCCGGCCGAGCTGGAGTCCGCCTTCAGCGAGGGGATCGGGTTCGACGGCAGCTCGATCGAGGGTCTCACCCGGGTCTACGAGGCGGACATGATCGCCAAGCCGGACCCCACGACCTTCCAGGTCCTGCCGTGGCGCGGCGAGCACCATGGCACGGCGCGGATGTTCTGCGACATCGAGACGCCGGACGGTGAGCCGTCGATGGCGGACTCCCGCACCGTCCTCAAGCGCGCGTTGGCGAAGGGGAGCGAGCAGGGGTTCACCTTCTACACGCATCCCGAGGTGGAGTTCTACCTCTTCGAGAACCCCGCCGACCCGGAGCTCCCGCTCGTGCCCGTCGACACGGCAGGCTACTTCGACCACGTCCCTCGGGGGACTGCGCACGACTTCCGCCGTGCCGCGATCAGCATGCTCGAGTCGATGGGGATCTCCGTCGAGTTCTCGCACCACGAGGCGGGTCCGGGCCAGAATGAGATCGACCTGCGCTACGCGGACGCCTTGACGACCGCCGACAACATCATGACCTTCCGCACGGTCGTCAAGGAGGTCGCGCTCGAGCAGGGCGTGTTCGCCTCGTTCATGCCCAAGCCCATGGTCGACCACCCCGGGTCGGGGATGCACACGCACCTCTCGCTGTTCGAGGGGGACCGCAACGCGTTCCACGAGCCGGGCGCCCCGCTCGAGCTGTCGAAGGTGGCACGCAGCTTCATCGCCGGTCTTCTGCACCACGCGGCGGAGATCACCGCGGTCACCAACCAGTTCGTGAACTCGTACAAGCGCCTCTGGGGCGGCGCCGAGGCGCCGAGCTTCGTCTGCTGGGGTCACAACAACAGGTCGGCCCTGGTGCGCGTCCCGATGTACAAGCCCGGCAAGGGCAACTCGAGCCGGATCGAGTACCGCGCCCTCGACTCCGCTGCGAATCCGTACCTGGCGTACGCCGTGCTGCTCGCGGCCGGCCTCAAGGGCATCGAGCAGGGCTACGAGCTGCCGGAGGGCGCCGAGGACGACGTGTGGGAGCTCACGGACTCCGAGCGCCGTGCGCTCGGGATCGAGCCGCTGCCGGACTCTCTCGACGGTGCGATCGCGGTCATGGAACGGTCCGAGCTCGTCGCCGAGACACTCGGTGAGCACGTCTTCGACTACGTCCTGCGGAACAAGCGTCAGGAGTGGAACGAGTACCGGGGCCAGGTCACCCCGTACGAGCTGCGGCGGTTCCTCCGGGTCCTGTGACCACCGCCAGGACGGGGACCTGGGCCGGTCGACTCACCCGGCTCGGGTTCACCGACGCCCTCCGGGCCGAACGGATGCTGGGAGACCCGGCGCTCGTCGGCCTGCTGGGTGAGCTCCCCGAGCTCCAGGACGCTTCCGAGCGCGCGCGCGCGGACCTCGCCCCCGTCGACCGGGAGTGGGCGGACGGGCTGCTGGTCGCGCTCGCGGACGTGGCCGACCCGGATCAGGCCCTCCTCGCGCTTGCGAAGCTCGCTGGGGTCGTCCAGGGTGACCGGGTCGGCGTCCTGGCGTCGCTTCTGTCGAACTCCGGACCGGCGCGGGACCGGCTCCTCGCCGTGGTCGGCGCATCCGTGGCGCTCGGCGACAACCTCTCCGCGCACCCCGGTCATCTCGATGTGCTCGTCGACGACGTTCCCGGTACCGCGGCCTCCGCGGAGGCCGTGCGTGCGGAGCTGCTGGTCGCGGTCGGCGCGGATCCGGGTGCCGAGGTCCCCGTCGCGACACTCGGCGGCGCGCCCGGCATCGACGCGATGCGGCGTGCCTACCAACGTCGCCTGTTGGCGATCGCCGCGACCGACCTTACCGCGCCGGACCCCCTGGACGTCCTGCCCGCCGTCGCCGCAGCACTCGCGGACGTCGCCTCGGCTGCCCTCGAGGCGGCGCTCGCGCTCGCGCGGGCCGACCTCGACGATCACGGAGCCGGTGTCCGCCTCGCGGTGATCGGGATGGGCAAGTGCGGAGGCCGCGAGCTCAACTACGTCAGCGACGTGGACGTGATCTACGTCGTCGAGCCGGACGGCGTCGACGAGGCTCACGCGATCACGGTCGGGACCAAGCTCGCCGCCGGTCTCGCCCGCGCGTGCTCCACGGCCGCGGGTGAGCCCGCGCTCTGGCCGGTCGACGCCGCGCTGAGACCGGAGGGGAAGAACGGGCCGCTGGTACGGACGCTCTCGAGCCACACGGCGTACTACGAGCGGTGGGCGCACACGTGGGAGTTCCAGGCCTTGCTCAAGGCGCGCCCGGTCGCGGGCGACCCGGTGCTCGGTCAGGCGTACGTCGACGCCTTGAACCCGATGGTGTGGGCGGCCGTCGGGCGCGAGAACTTCGTCGAGGACTCCCAGGCGATGCGGCGGCGGGTCGAGGACAACGTGCCTGCGGCGGAGGCGGACCGTCAGCTGAAGCTGGGCAAGGGCGGGTTGCGCGACGTCGAGTTCACCGTCCAGCTCCTGCAGCTCGTGCACGGTCGTGCCGACGAGTCGATCCGGAGCCCGGGCACGCTGACGGCGCTCGCCGCACTCTCGGCGGGCGGGTACGTCGGGCGGTCGGACGCCGCCGAGCTGGCTCAGTGCTACCGCCTGCTGCGGTCGCTCGAGCACCGCATCCAGCTCTACCGCCTGCGGCGGACGCATCTGATGCCGTCGGCTCCGGCGGACCTGCGTCGGTTGGCGCGCTCGGTCGGCATGCGCACCGTCGGCGCCGAGGGGCTCGACGAGCGGTGGCGCTCGGTGCGACGCCAGGTCCGGCACCTGCACGAGGAGCTCTTCTACCGACCGCTGCTGCCGGCGATGGCGCAGCTCTCGACCGAGGAGGCGAGCCTCGCGCCCGAGGCGGCCCGCGCACGGCTCGCCGCGATCGGGTACACCGACCCTGCGGGTGCGATGCGGCACATCGCGGCCCTCACCGAGGGGCTGTCGCGCCGCGCGGCGATCCAGCGGCAGCTCCTGCCGGTGATGATCGGATGGTTCGCCGACGGGGCTGCGCCGGATGCCGGCCTCCTCGCGTTCCGTCGTCTGTCGGACGAGCTCGGCACGACGCACTGGTACCTCAAGCTCTTACGCGACTCGGGGACGGCAGCGCGCCGGCTCGCCTCCGTGCTCTCGACCTCGCGTTACGTCGCGGATGCATTGACCCGGTCGCCGGAGTCGGTCGCCTGGCTCGCGGATGACGCGGAGCTGGTCGGACGCGGCGCTCAGCGCCTCGGCGCGGAGGCGGACGCGCTCGTGTCCCGTGCCACCGGCGCGGAGGCCGCTGCGGTGGCCCTGCGTGCGCTGCGGCGTCGGGAGCTCGCGCGCACGGCCGCCGCGGACGTCCTGGGTGTCGTCACGAGCACCACGGCGGCCCAGACCCTCACGGTCGCCGCGGACGTCGTGCTCGCGGGCACGCTCCGTGCGGCGGAGTCCGAGGCGTGCGCCGGCCTCGACAGGCCCCCGACCCGGATGCTCGTGGTCGCGATGGGGCGGCTCGGCGGCGGTGAGATGGGGTACTCGTCCGACGCGGACGTGATGTTCGTCCACGACCCGTACCCGGGTGTGGACGACGAGGCTGCGCAGGAGTATGCGCTCGCGGTGGCCAGCCGTCTGCGCTACCTCCTGGGTGCGGTCGGACCGGAGCCCGCCCTCGAGGTCGATGCGTCGTTGCGACCGGAGGGCCGCAACGGGCCGCTCGTCCGGTCGTTCGACTCCTACGTCGAGTACTACGCGCGCTGGTCGTCGCCGTGGGAGAGCCAGGCGCTGCTGCGCGCTCGTCCGGTCGCCGGTGACGCGGAGCTGGGCGAGCGGTTCGTCGCTCTCGTCGACCCGCTGCGGTACCCGGCGGGAGGCCTCGACGCGGCGGTCGTCCGTGAGGTGCGACGGATCAAGGCGCGGGTCGAGTCGGAGCGCCTGCCTCGTGGTGTCCACCCGACCCGGCACCTGAAGCTCGGTCGTGGCGGGCTCGCCGACGTCGAGTGGACCGTCCAGCTGCTGCAGCTGCAGCATGCGTTCGAGGTGCCGGGTCTGCGGACGACGGCGACTCTCGAGGCGCTCGAGGCCGCGGCCGGTGCCGGGTTGATCGAGGCCGCCGATGCCGCGGTGCTCACCGACGCGTGGGAGAGCGCGTCACGGCTGCGGGACGCGATCGTGCTGTGGTCCGGTCGACCGGGCGGCGCGCAGGCCGACGTCCTCCCGCACGACCGGCAGGCGCTCGCAGGCCTGGCACGCATCGTCGGCCTTCCCGCCGGGCACGCCGGCGAGCTCGAGGAGGAGCACCTCCGCAAGGCGCGGCGCGCCCGTGCCGTCGTCGAGCGCGTCTTCTACGCCTGACGGCGATTCCCGCACGCCGACGACACCCGGCGTGCGGCCTCGCCGGTCGCGACGTCGAGCGGGATGCCCGTTGCGTTCGGCGGTTCACCCATGTCTCAGGAGACCACCGAGCCGGCAGCGAGAAGGGCTGCCCGCGACTCGCGCCGTTCCCGCTGAGCGGCGGGGTCCGGCACGGGGACCGCGGCGAGCAGAGCGCGCGTGTAGGGGTGCTTCGGCGCGCTGAGGACCTCGGCCGTCGTCCCGACCTCGACGAGCCGTCCGAGGCTCATCACCGCGACGTCGTGGGCCACGATGTCGACGACGGCGAGGTCGTGGCTGATGAACAGGCACGCGAAGCCCATCTCGCGCTGGAGCTCCTGGAACAGGTGCAGCACGGTCGCCTGCACGGAGACGTCCAGGGCGCTCGTCGGCTCGTCCGCGATGAGCAGGTCCGGCCCCAGCACGAGCGCCCGCGCGAGGCTGACGCGTTGGCGCTGACCCCCGGAGAGCTCGTGCGGATACCGCTTCGCGAACGCAGCCGGGAGCTCGACCGCCTCGAGCAGCTCCGCGACGCGCTTGTGCCGCGAGGCGTCCGTCCCGACCTTGTGCACCGAGAGGGGCTCCGCGATGCACGCGCCCACGCTCGCGCGTGGGTTGAGGGACGCGGCCGGGTCCTGGAACACGAAACCGAACCGTCGGCGGAGGTCACGCAGGGTGTGCGGCGACGCGGTGCGCAGGTCCGTTCCGAAGACGTCGATGCTCCCGCTCGTCGCAGGGACCAGGCCGACGACGGTGCGGCCCACGGTGGTCTTGCCCGAGCCCGACTCGCCGACGAGGCCGAGCACCCTCCCGGGCGCGATGGTGAGGGACACGCCGTCGACGGCACGCACCCGCGGACTGCCGAGCCTCCCGGGGAACTCGACCACGAGATCCCGGACGGCGAGCGCAGGGGTGCCGGTCGAGGGCGCCGGTTCCCGCGAGACCTCGCCCGCGGCGGTGACCTGGGTCGTGCGCGCGCCACGGGCGTCGGGACCGGCGCCGGTCGGTGAACCGGGGACGTCGGTGGCCGCGCCGTCGACGGGTCCCGTGACCGTTTGGCTCGAGCGTCCCTGCCCGAGGTACGGCACCGCCGCCAGGAGTCGCCGGGTGTAGGGGTGCGCCGGCGCCGCGAACAGCTGCGCGACCGGCGCCTGCTCGACGACCTGACCGCGGTACATGACGACGACGCGGTCCGCGAGATCGGCGACGACGCCCATGTTGTGCGTGATCAGGACGATCGCGGTCCCGAGTCGGTCGCGCAGCCCGCGGAGCAGGTCGAGGATCGCGGCCTGCACGGTGACGTCCAGAGCGGTGGTGGGCTCGTCGGCGATGATGAGCTCGGGCTCGCAGGAGATCGCGATCGCGATCATCACGCGCTGCTTCTGGCCCCCGGACATCTGGTGCGGGTACGAGTGGACCCGTCGCTCCGGGTCGGGGATGCCGACGAGGTCGAGCAGCTCGACCGCGCGTCGGTGCGCGGCGCGGCGCGACATCCGTCGGTGCGCGCGCAGCGCCTCCATGACCTGCCAGCCGACGGTGCGGACCGGGTCGAGCGAGGTCGCGGGCTCCTGGAAGATCATCGCGATGCGATCGCCTCGCACGCGGCGCATCGACTCGCCGCCGAGAGTGGTCAGCTCGACGCCATCGATCCGGGCGGAGCCACCGACGGACGCCGTGCCCGGCAGCAGCCCCAGCAGCGCGCGTGAGCTCACGGACTTGCCGGAGCCCGACTCGCCGACGACGGCGACGATCTCACCGGGTGCGACGTCGAAGCTGACCTCGCGCACCGCGTGGACGGGACCCGCGTCGGACCGGAACGTGACGCTCAGGTGGTCGAGGGCCAGCATCGGTGCGCCCGTGCCGGGGGTGGTCGCGCTCGACGCGCTCATCGCCCGTCCTCCTGCTCGCTCGTGGGTGTGTCGGCGGTCGCCTCGGCATGGTCGGCTACGCGACCGCCGGTCGTCTCGTCGAGCTCGGTCGCGAGCACGATCTCCTGCTCGTCCGCGGTGGTCGTCCCGGCTCCGCGCGTGCGCAGCATCGGGTTGAGGATGTCGTTGAGGCTCTCACCGACGAGCGTGACGCCTGCGACGACGATGACGATCGCCAGACCCGGGTAGATGCCGGTCCACCAGATGCCGTTGGTCGCATCGGAGAGCGCCTTGTTGAGGTCGTACCCCCATTCGGCCGCGGCCGACGGCTCGATGCCGAAGCCGAGGAACCCGAGGCCGGCGAGGGTGAGGATCGCCTCGGAGGCGTTCAAGGTGGCGAGCACCGGGATCGTCTGCGACACGTTCGGCAGGACATGACGGAACATGATCCGTCCGGGCTTCGCGCCGGTGATCCGTGCCGCGTCGACGAATGGTTCGTGCTTCACCGAGACCGTCTGGTTGCGCACGACGCGGAAGTACTGCGGGACGAAGACCACCGTGATCGACAGCGCCGCGGCGATGATGCCGCCGACCGGTGTCGACCGGCCCCCGGTGATCATGATCGAGACGACGATCGCGAGCAGCAGCGACGGGAACGCGTACAGGGCGTCGGTGATGAGCACGAGGACGCGGTCGACCGTGCCGCCCACGTACCCGGAGATCACTCCGAGCGGGGCTCCGACGGTGAGGGAGATCGCGACGGCGAGCACGATCACGGTGAGTGCGGTCCGCGCGCCGAAGATCACGCGCGACAGGACGTCCTGACCGCCCACCGTCGTGCCGAACCAGTGCGCGGCCGACGGTGGCTGCTGCGTCCCGAAGATCACGCCGTTGGCGCGGTCCGCGTTGAACCCGTACGGCGCGATCAGCGGCGCGAAGACCGCGACGACGACGAACACCACGATCACGACGAGGCCGCTGAGGAGCATCGCGCGCTGGAGCCCGTGCGTGGACCTGATCAGGGCGACGCCGGGGAAGCCGCGCCGCCGCGGCGGGGCTTCGAGGCCAGCGGTCTCGGTGGCGACGAGCGCGCTCATCAGTACCTCACTCTCGGGTCGACGAGTGCGTTGATGACATCGATCAAGAAGCTCGACACCGCGACGACCACCGCGATCGCGGTGACGATGCCCTGGACGGCGACGAAGTCCCGCGCCAGGAGGTAGTGGGAGAGCACGTAGCCGAGCCCTTGCCACTCGAACGTCGTCTCGGTCAGGATCGCGCCGCCGAGCATGATCGCGATCGGCATGCCCATGACCGTGACGACGGGAACGAGCGCGTTGCGGAATGCGTGCTTGCGCACGACGAGCCGCTCGGGCACGCCGCGAGCCCGAGCAGCGGTGACGTAGTCCGTGCGCATCGTCTCGAGCAGGTTGATCCGGATGAGCCGGATGAACACACCGGCGGTCAGCAGCCCGAGCGCGAGCGCGGGCAGGATCGCATGGCGCAGGACGTCGAGGATGTAGCCGGGATCCCCGTACAGGATCGCGTCGATGATCATCACGTTCGTCTTGGGGCTGACGTTGTTCAGCGCGATCTCGACGCCGGCGGAGGCGCGGCCCGAGGCCGGCAGCCAGTTGAGGGTCGCGGAGAACAGCAGCTTGAGCAGGAGCCCGACGAAGAAGACCGGCGCCGCGTACACCAGCACCGCGAACGTGCGGATCGTGACGTCGGGCAGCTTGTCGCGGTAGCGGGCCGCCAGGCGACCGAGCGGGATGCCGACGACGAACGCGACGATCAGTGCCCAGAAGGTCAGCTCGAGGGTCGCTGCGCCGTTGGTGATCAGCACCTCGCTGATCTTCCGGTGATCGGTCAGCGCGGTGCCGAAGTCGCCGTGCAGGAGTCCGCCGAGGTACTCGCCGTACTGCTGGAGGATCGGCCGGTCGAAGCCGGCGGCCGCGCGTCGAGCGGCGAGCTGAGCGGCGGAGAGTCGACCGCCCTGCGACGCGGTGATGGGATCACCGATCACGCGCATGAAGAAGAAGACGACGCTGACCAGGATCCACACGGTCGGGACTATCAGCGCGAGGCGCACCAGCAGATACCTGACCAGGGGACTGCGGGGGAGGATCTTGACGTTCATGGTGTCCGATCGTGGGAGCCAGCTTCTGGTCGCACCGATGCGCCCAGGACGTGACGGTGCGGGGGCCGCACCTGGGTGCGACCCCCGCCTCGTCCTCGGACGTCAGCTCTTGCTGAGGACCGCGTACCGGAACTGGAAGGACGCGTTGAGCGTGTCCTTCACGCCGTTGACCCCGTTGCGGGCCACGGCGACCTGCGCACCCTGCAGGAGCGGGATGGTCGACAGGTACTTCGACGCCATCTCGGTCTGGATCTTCTCGAGCGTCGCCGCGCGGGTCGTCGGGTTGCTGTCCGTCCGCTCGGAGGCGAGCAGCGCGCTGATGTCCGCGTTCTCGAAGTGGTTGTTGAGGAAGTTCCCCTTGTCGAAGAACGGGGTCAGGTAGTTGTCGGCGTCCGAGAAGTCCGGGAACCATCCGAGCTGGTAGACGGGGTACGCGTCCTGCGACCGCTGCTTCGCGTAGGTGACCCACTCGGTGGACTGCAGGTTGACCTTGAACAGCCCGGTCGCCTCGAGCTGACGCTTGACCGCCGCGTACTCCTGGTCGGAGCTCGGCCCGTAGTGGTCCGGGTTGTACTGGATGTCGAGGGTCACCGGTGTGCTCACGCCGGCGTCAGTGAGCTGCTTGGTGGCGGCGGCGACGTCGGGCTTGGTCCCGTACAGGTCCTTGAACGGGGTGGCTGCGCCCGGGAGTCCGGCCGGCACGTAGGAGTACAGCGGCGTGTAGGTGTCCTTGTACACCTGGGTCGCGATCTCCTGGCGGTCGATCGAGTAGGCGAACGCCTTGCGGATCGCGAGCTTCTGCTCGGGCGTGCTGCCGGGCATCGTGTTCATGTTGAAGACGACGTACCGGATCTCGCCACCGGGGCCCGAGACGACCTGGACGCCGTCCGTCGTCTTCAGGCTGTCGATGTCCGTCGGGGTGAGGCTCCGGGTCGCGACGTCGATCGCCCCGG
>DATKTF010000154.1:0-7729 GCA_035531255.1 Cellulomonadaceae bacterium | reverse complement strand
ACCCTCGAGCTGTGCACGACCTCGTCCGTCGCCGCCGCAGCGGCGAACCCGGGTGCGCCGGGAAGGTCGCGCGGGCCGGACGGGCCGGAGGATGACGGCAGGAGGGACGCTGCCGCATGACCACGGACGCCGGGACCACCGGACCCTCGCGCCTCGCACCGAACTACCACCCGCTCCCCGTCACGCTGGTCACCGGCGAGAACGCCCGCGTACGGGACGCCGACGGGCGCGAGTACATCGACATGCTCGCCGGGTACTCGGCGCTCAACTTCGGCCATCGGCACCCCACGCTCGTCGCCGCCGCGCGCGCCCAGCTCGACCGGCTGACCCTGACCTCCCGCGCGTTCGGTCACGACCTGCTCGAGCCGTTCGCCACAGCACTGGCCGCACTCGCGGCGCCCGCGCTCGCCGCCCCCGACCCGCTCGTGCTGCCGATGAACACCGGCGCCGAGGCAGTCGAGACCGCCGTGAAGGCCGCCCGCAAGTGGGGCTACGAGGTCAAGGGGGTCCCGCACGACCAGGCGACGATCGTGGTCGCCTCGGGGAACTTCCACGGGCGCACCACGACGATCGTCTCGTTCTCGACGGACGACGACGCGCGGCGTCACTTCGGTCCGTTCACCCCCGGCTTCCGCGTCGTGCCGTTCGGCGACGCCCATGCGCTCGCGGACGCGGTGGACGAGACGACCGTCGCCGTCCTGATCGAGCCGATCCAGGGCGAGGCCGGCGTGATCATGCCCCCGACCGACTACCTCGCCGATGTCCGCCGCATCTGCGACGTCGCCGGGGCACTGTTCATCGCCGACGAGATCCAGTCCGGTCTCGGCCGCACCGGCACGACCTTCGCCTGCGAGCTATGGGGCGTCCGTCCGGACCTGATGACGCTCGGCAAGGCCCTCGGCGGGGGGATCCTGCCGGTCTCGGCGGTGGTCGGTTCGGCCGAGGTCCTCGGCGTGCTGACCGCCGGCACCCACGGGTCGACGTTCGGCGGCAACCCGCTCGCGTGCGCCGTCGGCCTCGCCGTGATCGAGCTGCTCCGGAGCGGCACGCACCAGGCGCGCGCGCGGGACCTCGGCGCGACGCTGCACGCGAGGCTGGGCGGTCTGGTCGAGGACGGGCGGCTCGCCGCGTCACGCGGCGTCGGTCTCTGGGCAGGCCTGGACGTGCCGGCCGACCGCGGCAGCGGCCGCCGGCTGTGCGAGGCTCTCGCCGACCGCGGTGTGCTCGCGAAGGACACGCACGGCTCGACGATCCGGCTGGCTCCCCCGCTCACCATCCCGCGGGCGGACCTCGACCTCGCCCTCGACCGACTCACGGACGCGCTGAGCTGAGTCTCAGGTCGGTTGCGGCGACCCTCTGCCACCGCGCACGCCACGCGTCGAGGGTCGCTCAGTCGGTGGTCTCCCTCGACCGCATCGTGACGATCATCACCGGGCACGCGGAGTGGTGCAGCACCGCCTGGCTCGTGGAGCCGAGCAGCAGACCCGCGAACCCGCCCCGACCCCGTGAACCGACCACCACGAGGTCGGAGGCCGTCGAGAACTCGGTGAGCAGCTCGGCGCCCGTCCCGTCGAGCACGTGCCGTCGCACCACCAGACCCTCGTGGCCGACGAGGGCCCGGTCGACCACGACGTTGAGCCCCTCGGTGACGTCCGCGAGGATCTGCTCGTGGTCGACCGCCGCCGGCAGCCACGCGAGCATGCCGGTGCCGTTGCCGATCGGGACCCCGGCGATCGCGAAGAGCTCGGCGCCCCACACCTCCGCCTCGCGGATCGCCGCTGCGAGTGCGACCTCGGCTGCGGGCGACCCGTCGACCCCGACCACGATCCGTCGGACCGGGCGCACGGGCGGGATCACGTGCTCACCCCCGGCCTCCTCGCGGGTCGACCGCGTCGTCGACGCCGCCGGCTGCTCGTCGGGCGTCAGTCCGGCCGCAGCGAACATCGCGCTGGCCTGCGGGCCCCGGTGCACGCCCGCGAGCGGCACGACGACGGTCGGGCAGTGCGCGTGAGCCGGCAACGCCGACGAGACCGTCCCGAGCAGCCGGTCGGCGAAGCCGCCGCGCCCGCGGGTCCCGACGACGACGAGGCTCACCTCACGCGACATCTCGACGAGGACGCCCGCCGCGTCACCTGTCGCGATCGACGCCGTGACCGGCACCCCGAAGCGCTCGGCGCGGCTCTTCGCCTCGGTCAGGACGACCCGTGCGCCCTCTTGGATCGCGGTGTCGTCCAGGGCCGCGTATCCGCCGTCCAGGGAGGCGGCAGCGAAGGACGGCAACGAGTAGGAGCACACGATCGAGAGCGGACGCCCGTGCGCCTTGGCCTCGGCCCCCGCCCACTCGAGCGCGTGCAGGCTCGCCGTCGACCCGTCGACCCCCACCAGCACCGTGTCGTTGTGCGTCATCGCCGCTCTCCTCTCTGACAGCCTGGGCCTCCGAGTCGAGCAACCTGACGCAGCCACCGGCGACGTCTGGACACGCATCCATCGGAGGGTCCTGCATGATCGATCCTTGACCTGCTCTTGACGAGGGTCAAGCCTGCCGCGCCGGTGTCACCCGACCGCCACGCGGCACACGCGTCATGCGACGAGATACGCCGACCACGACGGCTCGGCACGACCGACGACGCTCGCGAGCGCCGCGGCACCCCGCGGAGCACGCGGCTCGAACGGGAGCGTCCAGCCGATCTCCGACAGGAGCCGGTCAGCCTTGCGGTGGTTGCATCGGCGGCACGCCGCGACGACGTTGGTCCACTCGTGCCGCCCCCCACGCGATCGGGGGACGACATGGTCCACGGTGTCCGCACTCTCCCCACAGTAGGCGCAACGCCCCTGGTCACGCTGCATCACCGTGCGACGGGTGGGTGGCACCGTGCGACGGACGGGGACGTGGACGTAACGCGTCAGGCACAGCACCAGGGGCACGGGGACCTCGTCGTGCTCGGAGTGGAGCATCCGTCCGTCGGTCTCCAGGACGGTCGCCTTCCCGGCGAGCACGAGCACGACGGCGCGTCTGAGAGTCACCACGCACAGCGGTTCCAGGCTCGCGTTGAGCAGCAGCGTGCGGCGTGGTGGGACCCCGAGCATCAGCACGGCGACTCCTTGGCCAGATCGGCAGGCCCGTCTGGCTGTCCGGGCCCGGCTGGGGGAGGTGCTAGCGGTGTCAGAGTACGGGACGACGACGGCCCCGGTGGCATGCGCGCACCGAGGCCGTGTCCTGAGACTCCTGCAGGCTCGAACTGGTCGCCTGCTGATCAGCTGCTGGTCAGCCCAACCGGATGAACACCGGGCTGCTCTGCCAGATGCTGCGGAACTGGACCGTCATGCCGGTCCGCGGAGCGTCGATCTCCATGTTCCCGCCGGCGTAGATCGCCACGTGACCGGGTGACCAGATGAGGTCTCCCGGCAGAGCGTCGGCGCGGGAGATGATCGTCCCGGCGTAGTGCTGACCCGCATCGGTGCGGGGGAGGTGGATGCCGAGCTGCGCGTACACGTACGACGTGAAGCCGGAGCAGTCGAAGCCGGCCGGGGTCGTGCCGCCGTAGCGGTACGGGACACCGACGTAGCGGGCCGCGATCTCGAGCACCGCGTTGCCGGACACCGACTGCGGGATCGGGGCGTTGACGGTGCGCACGCTCGACCGCGAGACGGTCCGCACCGTGCGCTGCTTGACGGGCGGCGCCACGGCCGTGACCTCGGGGAGGTCGAACGACCACTGCGTGGAGTCGGCGACCGAGACGACGGGGGACGTCTCGAGGACGGCTCGCGCGGCACCGGTCAGCGCGGCGGTGTCGACCGACGGGACCGAGGCCGATGCGGCCTCGCTCGACGGGGCTGCGGCGGCCGGCGATGCGAACATCGAGACCACGAGTCCCGACGAGGCAGCGACGACGGCGGTTCGACGTCCGACGGTGGCCATGCTGCCCGTGGCGGCGTTGGCAAAATCGGTCAGGGGGGTGACGGGACGGCGCGCCGCGCGATGGCGGGCTCCTGTGGTGCTGTCGATCACGCGTTGCCTCTCCGGTACGCCTACGGGGTGAGCTGTCGGGTTCGGGTGGGAGATACACCCGGCCGTTCGTCCGTCGAGATCGACGTCCGTCCGGCTTCACCCCAAGGGCGCTGTCGCCAGCACCCAGAATTGGGTCCCCCGCCCCTGCCGGCGGATCGTACGGAACCGGGTGCGGCGGCAGGATTCGGCGTTCCGCACACGGGCTCCCACGGAGGAGGGTTCCGAGGAGCAGGACGACCGTACCTGAGGGTTCGCGCGATTGTCACGCTCCGGTCACGGAGATTCTTCTCATCTTCCGTGCCGCGCGGGGAGAACCCCCCGCAGCGGACCGCCACCCGGGACCTTCATCCCGGGTTCGGGCCACCGCTCCCGGCGACGACGAAGATGTGCCGAGCGACGTCGTCCGGGAGGTCCAGCACGGTCGCGGCCCCCGGCTCACCGACCGTCGTCAGCCCGTCCGACCGCTCGACCGTGATCTCGCCACCCGGGCGCACACCCGCTGCGGCGAGGCGCGAGAGGAGCTCGACGTCGGTCTGCACCGGCTCCCCGAGCCGCGCGACCACGACGCGCACGGGACCGGACGCGTCACCTGCGTCGACGCCCAGCAGCGGGACGACCCCGTCGAGGAACGCCTCACCGGGACGGTCGTCACCGAGCTCCTGGAGGCCCGGGATCGGGTTCCCGTACGGCGAGTGGTGCGGGTGGTCGAGCAGGGCCACGAGCCGACGCTCGACGCGGTCGCTCATGACGTGCTCCCAGCGACACGCCTCCTCGTGCACGAGCTCCCACTCGAGACCGATCACGTCGGTCAGCAGCCGCTCGGCGAGCCGGTGCTTGCGCATCACGCGCATGGCCTTGACCTGGCCGTCCTCGGTGAGCTCCAGATGACGGTCGCCGCTCACGACCACGAGACCGTCGCGCTCCATCCGGGCCACGGTCTGCGAGACCGTCGGGCCGGAGTGCCCGAGCCGCTCGGCGATCCGCGCGCGGAGCGGGGTGATGCCCTCTTCGGCGATCTCGAAGATCGTGCGCAGGTACATCTCGGTCGTATCGATCAGATCGCTCATGGTGCCTGCCTCCGCATGGTCCGACGTCGCTGCGCCAAGGCTACGGTGCGTGTCCATCGACGCGCCTGCGACGGGCCAGCGACGACGACAGGGCGTCCGCCACGCGTGCCCGTCCGCCCGACTATCCTCGGGACCGTGCCCGACGTCCCCCGCATCGTGATCCCTGCCGACCTCCTGCCTGCGGACGGGAGGTTCGGGTCGGGCCCGAGCAAGATCCGCTCCGCCGCGGTCGACGCCCTGGCGGGACACGGCAGGTCGCTCCTGGGGACCTCTCATCGACAGGCGCCGGTGCGCTCGCTCGTCCGCCAGATCCGTGACGGGCTGGCGACGTTCTTCGCGCTGCCCGACGGCTACGAGGTCGTCCTCGGGAACGGCGGCTCGACGGCGTTCTGGGACGCCGCGACGCTGTGCCTGGTCCGAGAGCACGCCCAGCACGCCGCGTTCGGCGAGTTCGGCGCGAAGTTCGCCGCCGCCACGTCGCGCGCCCCGTTCCTCGCACCGTCGACGGTGCGCACCGCGGAGCCGGGCAGCCTCGCGACCCCGAACCTCGAGGACGGCGTCGACCTGTACGCATGGCCGCAGAACGAGACGTCGACGGGAGTCGTCGCCCCGGTGCGGCGTGTCCAGGGCTCGCGCGAGCAGGGCGCGCTGACCGTGATCGACGCGACCTCCGCCGCGGGCGGTGTGGCGGTCGACGTCGCCGAGACGGACGCGTACTACTTCGCCCCGCAGAAGAGCTTCGCGTCCGACGGAGGGCTCTGGCTCGCCCTGCTCTCGCCCGCCGCGGTCGCCCGCGTCGAGGAGGTCGAGTCGAGCGGCCGCTGGATCCCGGAGTTCCTCTCGATCCGGACCGCGCTGACGAACTCCCGGCTGGACCAGACGCTCAACACCCCGGCGATCGCGACGCTCGTCCTCCTCGCGGAGCAGCTCGAGTGGATGCTGGGTCGGGGTGGGCTCGCGTGGGCTGCCGGGCGCACGGCCGAGTCGGCAGGGCAGCTGTACGGCTGGGCGCAGTCGCGCGACTGGACCACGCCGTTCGTCGCCGACCCCGCGCTCCGGTCACCTGTCGTGGGCACGATCGACCTCGATGCGGCCATCGACGCGGCGCAGGTGGCCCGCGTGCTCCGGGAGAACGGCGTCGTCGACGTCGAGCCCTACCGGAAGCTGGGCCGCAACCAGCTCCGGATCGCGATGTTCCCCGCGGTCGACCCCGAGGACGTCCGCGCCCTCACCGCCTGCGTCGACCACGTGGTCGACCACCTCTCCTGACGTGACCACCCGTCCTGACACGCCCGACGCGCCCGACGCCGATGCGCCCCTCCCGTCGCCTCGCCTGCAGCGCGACCGCGTCACGGTCGCGCTCTACTCGACGTTCACCACGTGGGGCTGGTTCCTCTACAGCTTCTCTCCCGCGATCCCGCTGATCGCCACCGAGCAGAGGATCTCGCGCGCCCAGGCGGGTCTGCACGGCACGGCGCTCGCCATCGGTACGGCCGGGAGCGGATTCCTCACGGGACACCTGAACCCACGGCTCGGGCGCCGGAACGTCCTGCGCCTGGGCGGGGGCGTGCTGGTCGTCGGCCTCGCGCTCTTGATCAGCGGTCGCACCCTGGCGATGACCCTGCCGGCGACGCTCGTGATCGGCATGGGGGGAAGCCTCATGATCTCCGCGGCGCAGCCCGCCCTCGCCGTGCACCACCACGAGGCGAGCAGCGCCGCCCTGACCGAGGCGAACGGGGTCGGCGCTCTGGTCGGGCTCCTCGCGCCGCTCGCCCTCGGGCTCGCCGTCAGTCTCGGTCTCGGCTGGCGACCCGCCGTCGGGGCGACCGCCGTCCTCGTGCTCGTGATGGTGACGCTCGTGAGCCGGCTCCCCCGCGTCGCCGCACTCGACCCGCGGCGTCCGGTCCGGCCCGCGGACCCGGCCGCCGACCCGTCCACGGCCTCCCACGCGCGGCCGCGTCGCGTCGGGTTCTCCGCGGCGTTCTGGCTCTTCATGGCCGCCGTCGTGATGGCGGTCGCCATCGAGAACGCGACGACGTACTGGGCCTCGGACATGCTGCGGACCCAGACGTCGATGGGCGCCGGGCTCGCGTCCGCCGCCGTGACCGCCCTGGTCGCCGGGATGGCCGTCGCACGGTTCACGCTGGGCCCGCTGTCGCTTCGCGTGTCGCCCGAGTCGCTGCTGATCGGCTCGTTCGCGCTCGCCGGGGTGGGCTGGCTGATCTTCTGGCTGTCCTCGGCTCCGGCTCTCGCGATGCTCGGGCTGGTCATCGCGGGCCTCGGGTACGGCGCTCAGTACCCGATCGGGGTCGTGCTGGTGCTGCGTGCGTCCGCGGGGCGCCCCGACGCGGCCCAGGCGCGGTCGTCGTTCGCCTCGGGGGGCGCGCTCGCCGTCGCGCCGTTCCTGCTCGGCGCCGTCGCCGACGCTCTCGGCACCCACACCGCGTTCCTGCTGATCCCGGTGCTCCTCGTGCTCGGCGCGCTCGCGGTCGCGGGCGGACGCGGCGCCCTGCTCCGCGCCTCGACCGCGGTCACGGCCTGACGGCAGGACCGCCGCTCACGCCGCGGTGACCGCGCCCGAGGAGCCCCGCACCGTGACCGGTGCGTCCTCGATCTCGTCGTCACCGTGCAGGACCTGGACGTGCGGGCGGTG
>DATKTF010000153.1:0-3559 GCA_035531255.1 Cellulomonadaceae bacterium | reverse complement strand
GGGATCCTTCGCCGGTCGCGGCCAGTGGACGTCGTACGCGCGACTCGTCGGTGCCGAGGCTCTGATGCGGTTGAGCCTCGCCGTCGTCCTCACCGTCCTCGGCGCAGGTTCCGTCGGGCTCCACGTGGCGACGGGTGCCGCAGCCGGGACGTGGCTCCTCTTCACCGTCTCGTCCCGGATCCGCGGGGTGCGTCACCAGCGGTCCGCCGACCACGGCCGTGCGTTCGTCGCGGGTGCGGTGCAGGCCATGATCGGCGCCGCGTCGAGCGCGGCGCTCCTCGTCGGCTTCCCGGTGCTGCTGCGGGTCACGACGCCTGCGGCCACCTACGCTCTTGCGGCGCCGCTGATCCTCGCGGTCCAGCTGACCCGTGCGCCACTCCTCATCCCGCTGAACGCCTACCAGGGTGTGGCGATCACCCACTTCCTGAACCACCGGGACCAGGGCGCGCGACCGCTGCTCCGGATCGCGGCCGTGATCGCCGCGGTCGGGGGCGTCGGAGCTGTCGCGGCGGCACTCGTCGGTCCCTGGATCATGACGGTCGTCCTCGGGGCGGGCTACCGCGTCCCCCCCCTCGTCCTCGGTGCCCTCACGGTGACGGCCGCGCTCCTGGCGCTTCTGACGCTCACCGGATCGGCCACGCTCGCGCTCGGCAGGCACCGCGCGTTCGCTGCCGGCTGGCTCGCCGCCACGGTGTGCTCTGCCGCTGCGCTGCTCGCTCCCGGTGACCTGTCGACCCGGGTCGTCGCGAGCCTCGCGATCGGGCCCCTCGTGGGGATCGTCGTCCACGTCATCGGGATGCGCCGCGGGCTGCGGGCTCACGGGTAGAGTGCCGCTCATGTGCTCCGCCCTCCCTGCGCGGCTGCTGGTGGTCGTCCCCGCCTGGAACGAGCAGGAGACCCTCCCTGCGGTGATCTCCGAGCTTCGCGGGTGCGTGCCGGACGCCGACGTCCTCGTCGTGAACGACGGGTCCACCGACCGCACGTCTGACGTCGCCTGGGCAGCAGGTGCGCTCGTGCTCGACCTGCCGATCAACCTGGGGGTCGGCGGTGCGATGCGCGCCGGATACGTGTACGCGCTGCGGCACGGCTACGACGTCGCGATCCAGCTCGACGCGGACGGCCAGCACGACCCCGCCGACATCCCGCGCCTGCTCGAGACCATGACGGCGGAGGGCGCCGACGTCGTGATCGGCGCACGGTTCGCGGGGGTCGGGGTGTACGCAGTTCGCGGCCTCCGGCGACTGTCCATGCGTCTCCTCGCGTTCGTGCTGTCCCGCGTCGCCGGTACGGCATTGACGGACACGACGTCCGGCTACAAGCTCGCGAACCGTCGGGCGATCCGGCTCTTCGCGACCAACTACCCCGCGGAGTACCTCGGCGACACGGTCGAGTCCCTGGTCATCGCGGCACGCGCTGGTCTGACGATCCGCCAGATCGGCGTCGCGATGAGGCCCCGAGCGGGAGGACAGCCGTCGCACGGGCCGGTCAAGGCGGCGGTCTTCCTGGCGCGAGCGACGCTCGCCCTGGTCATCGCCCTGTCCCGACCGACGCAGCCGCTCGCGACGGACGTCGCGCCCGTGGGTCCGGAGTCGCGCGGGCACACGTCGGGCGAGGCGGGCCGATGAACGTCTACGTGACGGCGGTCGTCGTCGCGATCGCTCTCGCGGCGGCTCTGCTCTACCTGCTGCGCACGCGCCGGATCCGGGAGAAGTACGCGGCCGTGTGGATCGTCCTCGCGATCGCGGTGATCGCGCTGGGCGTGTTTCCCGAGCTCGCCTTCTGGGTCTCCGCGCTCGTGGGGGTCCAGACCCCGGCGAACCTCGTGTTCGCCCTCGCGATCGTCGTGCTGCTGGCGGTGAGCGTCCAGCTGAGTACCGAGGTGTCCGGTCTCGAGGAGGAGACCCGCACGCTCGCCGAGGAGATCGCGCTCCTTCGGCTCGAGGTGCGGGCGATCCGACATGCCGCACCCGAGGGCACCGCCACCGGAACCCACGACGGCCGCGAGGGCGAGGAGTCGTGACGGAGTCTCCGGTCGGGCGCCCTCGTGCGCCCCGCGGACGTCGGCGGGACCTGCGTGTCTTCTGGGTCGCCTGGGCCGTCCTCATGCTGCTCACGTCGGCGTGGTCGCTCGCGAACCCGCTGATGGCGTCACCCGACGAGCCGGCGCACACGGTCAAGGCTGCTGCCGTCGTCCGGGGAGAGCTGCTCGGGCCCGATGTCCAGGGCGGCACCCAGGTGCGCGTCCCGTACTTCTACAACCGCGTGACGGCCTACCCCGTGTGCTACATGTTCCGACCGGACGTCACGGGCGTGTGCGACCCCGCGGTCACGCAGCCGCTGGACGAGACCGTCCTCGCGATCACGCCGGCGGGGCGGTACAACCCGCTGTACTACGCCATCGTCGGCCTGCCGACCCTTCTCCCGCCCGGCGACGGAGTCCTGTACGCGATGCGGCTCCTCTCCGCCGCACTCTGCACGTTCTTCCTCGCCCTCGGCATGCGCGCGATCGCACAGACGCCGCGGCCCGCCTGGGCGGTGCTGGGCGCGGCATCGGCCGTGACCCCGATGGTCGTCTTCCTCTCGTCCACCGTGAACCCCGCCGCGCTCGAGATCGCGACCGCGTTTGCGCTGTGGGCCCAGCTGTCGACCCTCCTGCGCCATCCTGACCCCGGGCGCATCGTGAGCCGGATGGCGTGGATCGCGGTGACCACCACGTTCCTCGTCAACTCCCGCGGGCTGTCGTTGCTGTACTGCGCCATCATCGTGACCGTCGTCCTGCTCCTCTCCCCGTGGCGTTCCTTCCTCGACGTCGTCCGCACCCGCGGCACGTGGCCGTCGTTCGGCGTCATCGTCGCGGCGTGCGCGGCTGCGGCCCTGTGGGTCTTCGGGACGAACTCCCTCGGCTCCGGCGGAGCCCTGGCATTCCCGGGTCTCACGTTCCTCGGTGCCGCGAAGACGACGATCTTCGACAGCGAGGCCTATCTGACCAACATGGTCGGCCAGTTCGGCTGGATGGACACGAACCTCTCTCCGGTGGCCCTGATGGCCTTCGCGATGGGTGCGGGTGTCGTCGTCCTGCTCGCCGTAGCCGTGGGCACGTGGCGTGACCGGATCGTCCTCGCGGTGGTCGCCGGGCTCACCTTCGGCCTTCCGGTGATCATCCAGGCCTCGCAGGCGCGCTACCTCGGGATCATCTGGCAGGGCCGGTACATCCTGCCGATCGCGATCGGCCTGCCGCTGCTCGCCGGCTACGTGCTGGTTCGTCGTCTGGGATCGATCCCGCACGCGGGTGCCGTCGCCCTGACGACCGTGGTGGCCGGGGTCGTCGCGCTGGTCCAGGTCGCGGCTTTCGCCGAGAACCTGCACCGATACGTCAACGGGCGGGCAGGCGGCTGGCTGTCTCTCTCGCCGCACGCGTGGCTTCCCCCGCTGCCGCTCGTCGTGGTCGTCGGGCTCGGTGCTGTCGGGGCCGGCGCGTACGCGTGGATGCTCGTCTGGGTCGCGCGTGCCGATCCGGAGGTGACGACGGGCGCAGCGCTGTCACCAGCAGCCGGACCCG
>DATKTF010000152.1:0-7808 GCA_035531255.1 Cellulomonadaceae bacterium | reverse complement strand
GGCCTAACAGGACTTGAACCTGTGACCTCTTCCTTATCAGGGAAGCGCTCTAACCGTCTGAGCTATAGGCCCGATTCGCGCACGGTGAACCCGGCGCGCCGGATGAGACTACCCCAGCGCGGGTGCCGTTCCCAAACGGGTGCACGCGGGGGTCGGGGCTCGGTCGGGCGGTCGTCACTCGTCCGTCATGGTGAGGTGGATCCCCCCGACCAGCGCAGCGACGATGTTGTAGAGGAATGCCCCGATCGTCGCGAGCGCCGTCATGAGGAACACGTCCACGATCGCGATCAGCGACGCGGCCGAGACGATGCGGCTGAACTTGACGTACTGCAGGATGTCGATCTTGGTCTCCGTGCCGACGACCTCGCGGACGAGCGAGTCGACCTTGGTGAACACGTGCATGCCGTCGAGCGTCAACCAGATGACCGCGGCGGCGACGACGATCATGATCCCTACCGCGACGGACAGCAGGAACGACAGCTTCATGACAGACCAGGGGTCGACGCGTGAGACCGCGAGGCGCACCCGGCGCGGTGCACCCGGGTCTGCCGCGACCTTGACCGCGGGCCGGGGGCCCTCTCCGGTGTGCGAGCTGGTGTGCCGGATCTCGCCGACCGGAACGTCACCCGTGTCGTGCACGCTGTCGCGCGGCGCGCTCGGCCACCCACCGGCGCCCGGCACCGGGCTGCTCGACGGGGCGGGCGGCAGCGGGGCGGCGGTCCCCGGGGCGGGTGCGGTCGAGGCCCGCGGGGGCATGAACGTCGGGACGCTCGCACCGGACGTCGCCGTCCCCGTCGTACCGGGACGGGCCCCGCCCTGGCGCGGGGGGAACGACCGGGGCGCGGTCTCGTCGCTGCTCATTCGCTCTCCTCGCGGTTCTGCTCGGGCGCAACCTCCGTGGTCGACGCGGGTCCGTCGTCCACGATCTCTGCCTCGATCGGCGCGCTCTCCTCGTCAACGGTAACCGCATCTTCACCGAGATGGCGTTCGATGTTGCGTGCGATCGCGATGATCCGGTCCCCGGAGTCGGGCTTCGCGAAGGTCACACCCTGCGTGTTGCGGCCCGTCAGGTGCACCTCGGCGACCGCCGACCGCACGATCTTGCCACGCTCCATGATGACCATCACCTCGTCGTCCTCCTCGGTGATGAGGGCGCCCACGAGGTCGCCGCGGGCCTCGACGAGGTTGGCGACCTTGATCCCGAGACCGCCGCGACCCTGCACGCGGTACTCGGAGATGTCGGTCCGCTTGGCGAAGCCGCCCTCGGTCACGACGAACAGCTGCGCACCGTCCTGCACGACGTCCATCGACAGGAGCTGGTCGCCGGGACGGAACTTCATCCCGCTGACGCCGGACGTCGCGCGGCCGAGCGGGCGGATCGCGTCGTCGTCCGCCGTGAACCGGATCGACTGGCCCTTGCGCGACACGAGGATGAGGTCGTCGGTCGAGTCGACCAGGCGAGCCGCCACGAGCTCGTCCGGGTTGCCGTCCTCGTCCTCGCGGAGGTTGATCGCGATGACGCCGCCGCTCCGGTTCGAGTCGTACTCGGTCAGGCGGGTCTTCTTGACCAACCCGCCCCGCGTCGCAAGGACCAGGTACTCGGCCTGGTCGTAGTCGCGCAGGTCGAGCACCTGGGCGATCTGCTCGCCGGGGAGGAAGGCCAGCAGGTTCGCGACATGCTGTCCCTTGGCGTCCCGACCGCCCTCGGGGAGCTCGTACGCCTTGGCCCGGTACACCCGTCCGAGGTTCGTGAAGAACAGCAGCCAGTGGTGCGTGGTCGTCACGAAGAAGTGGTCGACGATGTCGTCCTCGCGGAGCTGTGCGCCACGGACACCCTTGCCGCCACGCCGCTGCGCCCGGTAGTTGTCGCTCCGGGTCCGCTTCGCGTACCCGCCACGAGTGATCGTGACGACGACCTCTTCCTCGGCGATGAGGTCTTCCATCGAGACCTCGCCGTCGAACGGCATGATCGTCGTCCGGCGCTCGTCGCCGTTCTTCGCCACGATCTCGTCGAGCTCGCCGCCGACGATGTCCCGCTGCCGCTGCGGCGACTCGAGGATCTCGCGGTAGTCGGTGATCTTGGCCATCAGACCGTCGTACTCGTCGACGATCTTCTGGCGCTCCATCGCCGCGAGGGCGCGGAGCTGCATCGACAGGATCGCGTTGGCCTGGACCTCGTCGACGTCGAGCAGCTCCATCAGGCCGGAGCGGGCGTCGTCGACCGTCGCCGAGGACCGGATCGTCCGGATGACCTCGTCGAGGGCGTCGAGGGCCTTCAGGTAGCCCGTCAGGATGTGGGCGCGCTCCTCGGCCTTGCGCAGCCGGAACCGCGTGCGCCGGACGATCACGTCCATCTGGTGGGTGACCCAGTGACGGATGAACGCATCGATCGACATCGTGCGGGGCACCCCGTCGACGAGCGCGAGCATGTTCGCGCCGAAGGTGTCCTGCATCTGGGTGTGCTTGTAGAGGTTGTTCAGCACGACCTTCGCGACCGCGTCGCGCTTGAGCACGATCACCAGGCGCTGGCCGGTTCGACCCGACGTCTCGTCCCGGATGTCGGCGATGCCCTGCAGGCGCCCCTCGCGGACGAGGTCCGCGATCTTCTGCGCGAGGTTGTCCGGGTTGACCTGGTACGGGAGCTCGGTGATGACGAGGCAGATCCGGTTCTGGATCTCCTCGACCGTGACCACCGCACGCATCGTGATCGACCCACGGCCGGTCCGGTACGCATCCTCGATCCCGCGGTGGCCGAGGATCTGCGCCCCGGTCGGGAAGTCCGGACCTTTGATGCGCTGCATCAGGGCCTCGAGCAGCTCCTGGTGCGAGGCCTCCGGGTGCTCGAGGTACCAGTGGACGCCCTCGGCGACCTCGCGCATGTTGTGCGGCGGGATGTTCGTCGCCATCCCGACCGCGATCCCGGCCGAGCCGTTGACCAGCAGGTTCGGGAACCGAGCCGGCAGGACCACGGGCTCCTGCGTCCGCCCGTCGTAGTTGTCCTGGAAGTCGACGGTGTCCTCGTCGATGTCGCGGACCATCTCCATCGACAGCGGCGCCATCTTGCACTCGGTGTACCGCGGGGCGGCTGCGGGGTCGTTCCCCGGGGAACCGAAGTTGCCCTGGCCGGCGACGAGCGGGTAGCGCATCGACCAGTCCTGGACGAGTCGTACGAGAGCGTCGTAGATCGCGCTGTCACCGTGCGGGTGGAACTTGCCCATGACGTCGCCGACGACGCGGCTGCACTTCGAGAAGGCACGATCGGGACGGTAGCCGCCGTCGTACATCGCGTAGAGCACACGCCGGTGCACCGGCTTGAGGCCGTCGCGGACGTCCGGCAACGCGCGGCCGATGATCACCGACATCGCGTAGTCGAGGTACGACCGCTGCATCTCGACCTGCAGGTCGATCTGCTCGATCCGTCCGTGCTCGGTGAGCACGATCTCGGTCGCGGTCCCGACGTCGATGGTCGGGTCCTGCGGATCCTCGGGTGGGGTCTGCTCGCTCACGGTCTACCTCGTCTCGCGTGGTTCTGACGGTCCCTGGTACGACGGGCGGCCCTGCCGGGCGGCTCGGTCAGATGTCCAGGAACCGCACATCCTTGGCGTTGCGCTGGATGAACGTGCGGCGCGACTCCACGTCCTCACCCATGAGGGTCGAGAAGGTGTCGTCCGCCGCGGCGGCGTCGTCCAGCGTGACCTGCAGGAGGGTCCGGTGCTCGGGCGACATCGTGGTCTCCCAGAGCTCCGAGTAGTCCATCTCGCCGAGACCCTTGTACCGCTGGATCGCGTTCTCCTTGGGGATCCGCTTCCCGGAGGCCTGCCCGGCGACCAGGTAGGCATCACGTTCGCGGTCCGAGTACACGTAGTCGTGATCGGCGTTGGACCACTTGATCCGGTACAGCGGCGGCTGTGCGAGGTACACGAACCCGCCCTGGATGAGCGGCCGCATGTAGCGGAACAACAGCGTGAGGAGCAGCGTCCTGATGTGCTGACCGTCGACGTCGGCATCGGCCATCAGGACGATCTTGTGGTACCGCAGCTTGTTGATGTCGAAGTCTTCGCCGATCCCGGTCCCGAACGCCGTGATCAGCGCCTGCACCTCCTGGTTGCCCAGGGCCCGGTCCAGGCGCGCGCGCTCGACGTTGAGGATCTTCCCGCGGATGGGCAGGATCGCCTGGGTGCGCGGGTTGCGTCCGCGCACGGCCGAGCCGCCGGCCGAGTCGCCCTCGACGATGAAGACCTCGCACTCCTCGGGGCGGTTGGACTGGCAGTCCTTGAGCTTGCCCGGCATGCCGCCGGACTCGAGGAGGCCCTTGCGTCGGGTCGCCTCGCGGGCCTTGCGGGCAGCCATCCGCGCGCTCGCCGCCTGGATCGACTTGCGGATCACGTCGCGCGCCTCGGTGGGGTGCGACTCGAGCCAGTTGCCGAGCTGGTCGTTGACGACGCGCTGGACGAACGTCTTCGCCTCGGTGTTCCCGAGCTTCGTCTTCGTCTGACCTTCGAACTGCGGCTCGCCGAGCTTGATCGACAGCACCGCGGTCAGACCCTCGCGGATGTCGTCGCCCGTGAGGTTGTCGTCCTTCTCCTTGAGGATGTTCTTCTCGCGCGCGTACCGGTTGATCAGCGACGTCATCGCGGCACGGAAGCCCTCTTCGTGCGTCCCGCCCTCGGTGGTGCTGATCGTGTTCGCGTAGGTGTGCACGGACTCCGAGTACGCGGTCGTCCACTGCAGCGCGATCTCGACCGAGATCCGACGCTCGAGGTCCTCGGCCTCGAAGTCGATGATCTCGGGGTGCACCACGTCGACCTTCTTCGACGAGTTCAGGTGCTTCACGTAGTCGACCAGACCGCCGTCGTACCGGTAGGTGATCGTGTGGGCGTTCGCCGGCGCGCGGCCGTCGGAGCCGTCCGTGCCGGCGTCGTCCTCGCCGGTCACCTCGTCCTCGGTGCCGATGTGCTCGGGACGCTCGTCCGTCAGGCTGATCTGCAGGCCCTTGTTGAGGAACGCCATCTGCTGGAACCGGGCGCGCAGCGTCTCGAAGTCGAAGTCCGTCGTCTCGAAGATGTCGTCGCTGGGCCAGAAGGTGACGGTGGTCCCGGTGCCCTCCGCGTCCTCGTCGCGGGAGAGCGCTGCCTGCGGCACGCCGTCGCGGTAGGACTGTCGCCAGACGCTGCCTTCGCGTCGGACCTCGACGTCCAGGGTCGTCGACAGCGCGTTGACGACCGAGACGCCGACGCCGTGCAGACCACCGGAGACGGCGTAGCCGGTGCCGCCGAACTTCCCGCCGGCGTGCAGCACCGTGAGGACCACCTCGATGGCCGGCTTGCCCTCGCTCGCGACGATGTCCACCGGGATTCCCCGGCCGTTGTCGACGACGCGCACGCCGCCGTCCGGCCGAAGCGTGATCTCGATGTGGTCGCAGTAGCCCGCCAGGGCCTCGTCGACCGAGTTGTCCACGACCTCGTACACCAGATGGTGGAGCCCGCGCTCGCCCGTCGAGCCGATGTACATGCCCGGCCGCTTGCGGACAGCTTCGAGGCCCTCGAGGACGGTGATGGCGCTGGCGTCGTATCCACCATCGTCGGGAAGGCCGGTGGTGGAGCTCTGTTCAGCCACGGGTCGTGGTACTCCTCAAGTTCTCGCACACGCTCGGAAGGGCCCCGTCAGGACGGATCACCCCAGCACGCCGGAATTCTTGGCGCCAGCGCGCCGCGAAAGACCTTCACAGTCTACCTGTCGGAACGTCTCGGGCGGTCTCGATGGCGCGAGATGGCGCGACTCGCTGCGAGCGGTCACCCGTAGGTGTCGCGCGGGCCCCGACCGCGGACGGCGCGACGCCCGTGGGAGAAGCCCGGGCCCGCCGGGCCGACCACCGAGACCTCGCGGACGACTCCCTCGCCGACGTCGTCGGCCAGTCGCCGGAGAAGCTGTGACGTGAGCACCCGGAGATTCGCGGCCCACGCCGTCGAGTCCGTCCGAACCAGCAGCACGCCGTTCTCGAAGCTCTCCGGTGTGCAGTGGTCCGCGATCTCGTCGCCCACGACCTCGCGCCACCGACCGATCACGCCTCCGACCGAGACGTCCTGGACCCAGCCCCGGTCCCGCAGGAGGGAAGCGAGGCTGTCGCCGACGAGCCGCGGGTCCCGTCCGTCGCGTCCCGGCGACCCGCGCGGTGGATCGAGCGGTGTCCGCCGACGAGGCTCCTGACCTGGTCGGATGCCTCGCGCTGCTGCCGCCGCGCGCGCCCGGTTGAGTGCCGCACGGGCGACCTCGGCGGGCGGTGTGAGCTCGATCAGCTCGCCGACCGGGACGCCGTCGTCAAGGTGTGCCGCCGCACCCTCGTCGTGACCGGGGCCCTCCGGCTCCTCGTCATGACGGTGCGGACGATCAGCGGACACGGGTGACCACACCGTCCATCACGTCGACGCGCGCTCCGTCGAGCCTCTCCGGGACGTCGTCGACGACCGCGGCGGTGATGAGCACCTGCCGGGCCGGCGCGACGAGCTCGGCGAGTCGATCGCGGCGGCGCACGTCGAGCTCAGCGAAGACGTCGTCGAGGATCAGAACGGGTTCACCGTCGTCCCCGAGGTCCGCTATCCACAGGTCGCCGGACGACGCACCCCCGCTCGGGGTACCGCCGGGCTGCTCGGAGCGTTCCGCGGCCTCGTTCCGGTGCTGCGCGACGCCATCGGTCAGGAGACGGTACGACGCCAGCTTCAGAGCGAGGGCGAACGACCACGACTCGCCATGGCTGGCGTAACCCTTGGCCGGAAGCCCCCCGAGGGTGAGGGTCAGGTCGTCACGGTGAGGTCCGACGAGGCACACTCCTCTCTCTATCTCCCGGGAACGGAGCCGGCCCATCGCGTCCATCAGCTGGGCTTCCAGCAGCTCGGTCGTGACCGTTCCACGTGAAACGGTGTCCCCGGTTCCGCCGTCAGCGCGGTCGTCACCCGGATCCGTGATCGAGGCGTCGAGAGATGAGCGATAGCTGATGTCGGCGGCTCCCTGGCCCGAGCTCACCTGTTCGTAGGCGTGCGAGACGTACGGGTCCAGCGCGTGGACGAGAGCCATCCGCATCGAGAGGATCTCCGCACCGGAGCGGGCAAGCTTGGTGTCCCAGACGTCAAGGGTGCGCAGATCCATCCCCCCGCGCGAGGCCGCCGCGGCTGACTTCAGGAGAGCGCTTCGCTGTCGGACGATCCTGTCGTAGTCCGCGATGACACCCGACATGCGTGGTGTCACGAGGACCGCGAGCTCGTCCAAGAACCTCCGACGTCCGTCGGGGTCCCCCTTGACCAGCCCGAGATCCTCGGGAGCGAACAACACCGTCCGCAGCACGCCGAGGACGTCGCGGACCCGGGGGACCGGTGACCCGTTGATGCGTGCGCGGTTCGCCTTCCCCGAGGTGATCTCGATCTCGGCCAGACGGGTCCGGTCGCCGCGCACGACCTTCGCGCGGACCACGGCGCGCGCGCACCCGGCTCGGACCAGGGCGGCGTCCGTCGGGACGCGGTGGCTTCCGAGCGTCGCCACATATCCGACGGCCTCGACGAGATTCGTCTTGCCCTGGCCGTTCGGACCCACCAGCGCCGTCACTCCGGGCTCGAGCGGGAGATCGACTGCCCGGTACGAGCGGAAGTCGGTCAGGGAGAGATGGGAGACGTACACCGCGGTCGCAGGGAAGAGGAGGTCGTCAGGCCTGCGGAGAAGCAGGTTTGACCGCATGTCCGCCGAACTGCTGGCGCAGGGCGGCGACGGCCTTCATCGCCGGGGACGCACCCTGGCGGGAGGCGAACCGCGCGAAGAGC
>DATKTF010000151.1:0-6161 GCA_035531255.1 Cellulomonadaceae bacterium | reverse complement strand
CTCGGCTGCGGATGCCAGTGCCCAGGTGCTGGGTCAGATGGGTGAGGCGGTCACCGAGCTCGCCCGCCTGTCCACCGACCTACGCACCCGCATGAGCACCTTCACCTACTGACCACCTTCACCTGCTGAGCACCTTCACCTACTGAGCACCTTCACCTGCTGAGACACGCCACCCGCACCCACCCGTCACCAGGACGAACCGGACGCCGGCACGCGACACCAGGACCGACTCCGACCGGCACGCCATCCTGAGCCGTCCCATGGCTCACAAGATCGCGTCGTGGGTCGATGGAGAGGGAGAGAACAGGCCCCCGTCGCCACCTCGGACACGCAGCACGACCATCATCTGGAGGACGAGTGGCACGGATCAGAGTGCTCGTGGTCGACGACTCGGTCGTCGTCCGTCGGCTCGTCACCGATGCGCTCTCCGGCGCGCCCGACATCGAGGTGGTCGGGTCGGCCGCGAACGGGCGGATCGCTCTCACCAAGGTCGACCAGCTCGCGCCGGACGTCGTCACGATGGACATCGAGATGCCGGAGATGGACGGCATCGAGGCGGTCCGGGCGTTGCGGGCGTCAGGCCGTCGGCTCCCGATCATCATGTTCTCGACCCTCACCGATCGCGGAGCCGTCGCGACGCTCGACGCCCTCGGGGCGGGAGCGAGCGACTACGTCACCAAGCCCGCCAACGTCGGCAGCGTCCAGGAGTCGTTGGCGCGGGTCGCCGACCAGCTCCTGCCGAAGATCCGTGCCCTCGTCCCGGTCCCGGGCCTGGGCGTCACCCAGGGTCGCGCCCGCGCGAGCCTCAGCGCCACGGGTGCTCGGTCGGTGCCCGCTCCTGTCACCCCGGTCACGACGCGCGACGAGCCGACCGGCCGCGTCGTGCGCGCCGTCATCATCGGGTCCTCGACCGGCGGCCCCGAGGCGCTGTCCCGGGTGCTCACCGGGCTCGCGGCCCCGCTCCCGGTCCCGGTGCTCGTGGTCCAGCACATGCCGCCGCTGTTCACCCGTCAGCTCGCCGCGCGCCTCGACCGCCAGGGCCCGTCGACCGTGGTCGAGGCCGTCGGCGGCGAGGAGATGGTCCCCGGGACGGTCTACATCGCTCCCGGTGACTTCCACCTCGAGGTCCGTCGTTCCGCCCGCGGGGCGAGCACCGTCCTCACCCAGACGCCGCCGGTGAACTTCTGCCGACCGTCGGTGGACGTCATGTTCCGCTCGGCGGAGCGCGCCTTCGGTGGGGACCTGCTCGCGGTCGTCCTGACCGGCATGGGGTCCGACGGTCGTGCCGGGTGCGCCGGCATCGTGGAGGCGGGCGGGACGGTCGTCGTCCAGGACGAGGCGACGAGCGTCGTGTGGGGCATGCCCGGCGCCGTTGCGACGGCGGGGCTCGCGCACCGGGTCGTCCCGCTCGACCGGGTGGCGGCGACCATCACCGACATCGTCCGTGCGAGCGCGCCCCCGACGGGCATGCGCGCACCCGTGCCCTCCGGCATCCGACCGATCCCGACAGGAGGCTCGCGATGGCCCTGACCTCGGAGACGTTCACGTACGTGGCGACTCTCGTCCGGCAGCGCAGCGCGATCATGCTCGAGCCCGGCAAGGAGTACCTCGTCGAGAGCCGCCTGCTCCCGCTCGCGCGTGAGGCGGGCGTCGCGGGGGTCGACGACTACGTGCGGTCGGTCCGTCGCACCTCGCGCCCGCAGGATCTCGAGCTCATGGTCGAGGCACTGACGACGAACGAGACCTCCTGGTTCCGCGACTCGACACCGTTCACCGCTCTGACCGCGGACATCGTCCCGGAGCTCGTCGCGTCCCGAGGCGCCCTCCTTCGCCTGCGCGTGTGGAGCGCGGCGTGCTCGACGGGTCAGGAGCCGTACAGCATCGCGATGACGCTCGCCGAGGACGTCCGGTGCCGCGGGACCCAGATCGAGATCGTCGCGACGGACCTCTCCGACCAGGTGCTCGGTCGGGCCAAGGAGGGTCTCTACAGCCAGCTCGAGGTGAACCGCGGGCTACCCGCGCCGATGCTCGTGCGGCACTTCGCGCGCGAGGGTGCCGGGTGGCGGGTCAGTCGCGAGCTCCGGGCGAAGGTCTCGTTCCAGCGGCACAACCTCCTGCACGCGCCGCCGGCCGGGCCGCGGTTCGACCTCGTGTTCCTCCGGAACGTCCTGATCTACTTCGACCAACCGACGAAGCAGGCGATCCTGCGTCGCGTCCAGCAGCACATGGCTCCGGACGGGTTCCTCGTCCTGGGCGCTGCTGAGACGACCGTCGGTCTCGACGACACCTGGGAGCGGGTCGCGATCAGCCGCGGCTCGATATACCGACCACGGCAAGGAGCGCGCTGATGAGGGCACTGGTGATCGACGACTCCCGGGCGATGAGGCGCATCGTCGGCGGGATCCTTCGGAGCTTCGGCTACGAGACCATCGACGCGGGAAACGGGCAGGAGGCGCTCGACGCGCTCACCGAGCACGGCCCCGTCGACCTCGCCTGCATCGACTGGAACATGCCCGTCATGGACGGCCTGACCTTCGTGAACCGGGTGCGCGCGCAGCCGGACCTGCGGGGGATCACCCTGATGATGGTGACGACCGAGAGCGAGCACGGGCACATCGTGCGGGCCCTCGCGGCGGGCGCGCACGAGTACGTGATCAAGCCGTTCACCGCGGACGCGATCCGCGACAAGCTCGACCTGCTGGGACTGCTGCCGATGGAGGAGACGGTATGACTGCGATCCTGCTGACCTCGGACCTCGTGTTCGACGTGGCCGAGGAGGTGTTCGCCGCGCTCGTCGACGGCGAGGCGGGCAAGCTGACGCCCTGGATCGGTGCGCCGGTGCCGTTCGTCGAGCCGGTCGTCGCGTGGGTCGATCTCGCCGGAGACTGGTCCGGTCGCGCGGTGCTCCTCACGGAGCGGTCGACCGCGGACGACCTCGCGCGTGCGCTGCTCTGCCTGGACCCTTCCGAGGACCTCGGCGACGAGGACCTGGTCGATGCGTTCGGCGAGATCGCGAACGTCGTCGGCGGCAACATCAAGTCGATCGTCGCGACGAACGGAGACCTGGGGCTTCCCCAGGTCGCCACGACGATCCCGGACGAGTCGGGGACGGTCGTCGAGGAGCTCCTGCTCTCGTGGCGGGGGCGGCTGATGATCGTGCACGTCCTGCACCTTCCCTGAGGTCCGGGCCGTCCGGGTACCGGGCATCCCGAGAACGTGGTCGCGCCGCGGCCTGCATGCTGGATCACGACGAAGGAGGTACCGCGATGAGAGTCCTGATCGCGGATGACAGCAGGGTGATGAGGCAGATCGTCATCCGCACCCTGCGCCAGGCCGGGTACGACTGGTGGGACATCACCGAGGCCGGGGACGGTGCGGCTGCGCTCGTCCTCGTCCGCTCCGACCCTCCGGACCTCGTGCTCTCGGACTGGAACATGCCGGAGATGACGGGGATCGAGCTGCTCCGCGCGATCAACTCCGAAGGTCACGACGTCCCGCTCGGGTTCGTCACCTCCGAGGGCTCGCCCGAGATGCGCGCGCTGGCCGACCGCGAGGGTGCGCTCTTCCTGATCTCCAAGCCGTTCACCGCGGAGACGTTCCGCGACGCGATCGAGCCGGTGCTCGCATGATCCCGACACCGCTCCCCGCCGGGATGGAGGTCCGTGACCTTCTCGAGGGCATGCTCGGTCGTGACGTGGAGATCGAGGCCGGTGCCGACGCGGTCGTCCCGACGACGTTCCCGGGGGCCGTCACGGGCGTGTACGTGGACGATCAGCTGCGGCTCAGCGCCCTCGTCGTGATCGACCAGCCGCTCGCCGCGTGCCTCGGTGCGGCGATCGCCCTGATCCCGGTGCAGACGGCCCAGTCCGCTGTCGACGACGGGTTCCTCCCACCGGCGCTGTTCGACAACGCCGCGGAGATCCTCAACGTGATGGCGTCGCTGTTCAACGCGGAGGGGGCCCCGCACCTGCGCCTGTACGCGACCTACGCTCCCGGGGAGACCCTGCCGGCCGACGTCGCGACCTGGGTGCCCGCGTACGTCAGACGCAACAACCTGGCGGCGAGCGTGAAGGGTTACGGGCGCGGGCTCATCTCGGTCCTGGTGATCTGACCCCGACGGGCGTCCCGGACCGGTGCGAGGTGACGACGCGCAGGATCTCGTCGACCGCCGGGGCGAGCTGGTCGAACGACGTCCGGTAGACGCGTCGGCGATGCCCGTACGGGTCGACGACGTCGTCCTCCTCGGGTGGCACCAGCACGCGTCCGCGAGCCGCACGGGCGAGCGGGACGAGCGCCTTGAAGCGCTCGGCGGGTGACCCGCTCGGCAGCGCGGCGGGGTCGACCAGGGTTGCGAGACGTGCGAGCTCGCGCAACGTGAACGCCTTCACGAGCGCGGGCGGGTGCAACCCGACGACGATCGATCGGTGCTCGCGCGCCGCCGCGATGATGACGTCGGCGTCGTCGACGAGCTCCTCGGTGATCGCGCGTGCGACGAACCCCTCGGCCGACCCGCCGGCCCCCTCGATCAGCGGGACCATCGGTGCCGCGATCGTCGCTCCGACGAGCGCCCGTGTCCCGGCGCTCCCGACGTGCACGTCCCCGGGCAGCCGGGCCGCGAGCAACCGCTCCACGGCGGGCGACCGGCACACGTTGCCCGTGCACACGACGAGGACGGAGAAGGCGTTCACCCGCTGACGATAATCCGCCGCCGAGTCCGGCGCGCGCCCCACGGCCGGTGCGTCCGGACGCGACCCGTCTCAGGCCTCGTCACGCGGTGCTCGACCTGTGAAGGTTCTGCCAGTATTTGCGCATGGCAACCACCACGTCCTCGAAGCCGGCGACCGCGCTCAGCGGGCTCGACCGCTACTTCAAGATCACCGAACGCGGCTCGACCATCGGCTCCGAGGTCCGCGGTGGCCTCGTGACCTTCTTCACGATGAGCTACATCATCGTGCTCAACCCGCTCATCGTCGGCACCGTCAAGGACGGGACCGGGCACTACCTCGGCGGGGGCACGTCGCCGAACCTCGCCATGGTCGCCGCCGCGACCGCGCTCGTCGCCGGCGTGATGTCGATCGCGATGGGCGTCGGTGCCAACTTCCCGCTCGCCATCGCCACCGGCCTGGGGCTCAACGCGTTCGTCGCCTACTCGATCGCGTCGCTGCCCGGGATGTCGTGGCCCGACGCGATGGGTCTCGTCGTGATCGAGGGCATCGTGATCCTGGCGCTGGTGCTCTCCGGTTTCCGGGAGGCCGTCTTCAAGGCGGTGCCCCATGAGATGAAGATCGCGATCAGCGTCGGCATCGGCCTGTTCATCGCCTTCATCGGCGTCGTCGACTCCGGTTTCGTCCGCATCCCCGCGAGCCACGCGACACCCGTCGAGCTCGGCATCGGCGGCTCGCTCTCGTCGTGGCCGATCCTGGTGTTCGCCGTCGGGCTCGTGCTCGCGATCATCCTCATGGTGCGCAAGGTGAAGGGCGCGATCCTCATCGCGATCCTCGGTTCGACCGTGCTGGCCGTGATCCTCCAGGCGGTCGCCAAGATCGGCGCCCAGACCCCGGACGGCAAGAACCCGACGGGGTGGGAGCTGAACGTCCCGGCGGTGCCGCACTCGCTCGTCTCGCTGCCGGACTTCGGCCTGCTCGGCAAGTTCTCGCTGTTCGGGTCGGTGGGCACGGTCGGGATCACCGCAGTCGTCCTGTTCGTCTTCTCGCTCGTCCTGACGGACTTCTTCGACACGATGGGCACGATGGTCGCGATCGGCAGCGAGGCGGGGCTGCTCGACGAGAAGGGCAACCCGATCAACACCAAGCAGATCCTGGTCGTCGACGCCGTCGCCGCGGCCGCGGGCGGCCTGGGCAGCGTCTCGTCGAACACCGGGTTCATCGAGTCCGCCGCGGGCGTCGGCGACGGCGCGCGGACGGGCCTGGCGTCGGTGGTCACCGGTGCGGCGTTCCTGCTGGCGACGTTCCTGTCCCCGATCGTCGGCATGGTCCCGTCGGAGGCCGCGACCCCGGCGCTCGTCGTCGTCGGGTTCCTCATGGTGATGCAGGTCTCGGGCATCGACTGGAAGAACATCGAGCTCGCGATCCCGGCGTTCCTCACGCTGATCGTCATGCCGTTCACCTACTCGATCACGTCGGGGATCGGCGCGGGCTTCA
>DATKTF010000150.1:0-11601 GCA_035531255.1 Cellulomonadaceae bacterium | reverse complement strand
CACCTCGTCCCGGTGTTCTTCAGCTACGTCCTCAGCTTCGTCTACATCGCGATCTACTGGAACAACCACCATCACCTGATGTCGACGGCCGATCACGTCAGCGGCCCGATCATGTGGGCGAACATGCACCTGCTGTTCTGGCTCTCGCTCGTGCCGTTCTCGACGAGCTGGCTGGGCGAGAGCCGCGGCGCCGCGGCACCGGCTGCGCTCTACGGACTGATCCTGCTGATGGCGGGGGTCGCCTACTTCGTGCTGAGCAGGATGATCATCCGTGCGAGCGGGACGGGCGGGACGCTTGCACGGGCGATCGGTCGTGACCGCAAGGGGCAGGTCTCGCCGGTGCTGTACGCGCTGGCCATCGGCGCGGCGTTCGTGTGGACGCCGGGGTCGTACGTGTTGTACGTCGTCGTCGCGGCGCTGTGGCTGATTCCTGACCGACGGATCGAGCGGCTCGCAGTCGAGGCGCCCGGCGCGCCCGTCGGGCCGGAGTGACGCGTCCCTTCCTCCCTGAGCCATTGTCGGAGCAGGGTCAGCCCGTGACCTTCGTCCTGGGTCCGGCGCTGGCCGGAGGTCCACCATCAGGTAATAGATCAATCACTCTTGAGGCAACTGCTTTTGAGGCAATGACTCTTGAGGTGACCGAGTGGAGACGCACCATGACGAACCCCGCTGCCCCGACCGTCGACCAGGTCGTGGCCAACATGACCCGTTCGCTGAACGGCCAGGTCCCTCCGGCCATCCAGCACGCCGTCACGGTCATGCCCGAGATGGTCGTCCGCCACGCCCAGGACAGCGCGTTCGCGATGCCGCCTGAGGGTGGAGCGCTCTCCAACGAGACGCGCACGCTGATCTACCTCGGCATCGCGCTGGCCACCGGGAGCCGTGCCTGCATCGAGGCGATGACGAACAAGGCCCAGGGGCTGGGCATCGAGTCGGCGAAGCTGCTGGAGACCTTCAGGATCGCCCGGTTCGCCGAGGCGACCCGCGTCCTCGGCAACGCTGAGCCCCTCCTCGCGGCGCTCGAGCCCCAGGACTGACCGCGGGGCGTGCGAGCGGCTACCTCCCCTCGGGCACGTTCGCCTTGGCCTCGTCATACCCGACCGTGACGGGTGCTGTGGTCGGGGAGTAGCTCACCCGGATCACGCCGGTCGGGAACACCTCCGTCGCCAGGACCTTCAAGTGGTACGGCGCGTCGCCGTCGTCGAAGAGCCTGCGTCCCTTGCGCGCGGCCACCGGGTGAACGAGCAGGCGCAGCTCGTCGACCAGACCCGCGGCGAGCAGCTGCTGCACCACCGAGATCGAGCCGGGGATGAGGATGCCCGTGATCCCGGTGTCGGCCTTGAGCGCGGTGACGGCGTCGACGAGGTCGCCCGAGATGAGCTCGGAGCAGCGCCAGGTGAGCTCGAGCGGCTGACGTGAGACGACCACCTTGCGCATGTTCCCGAGCTGCCTGGCGAACGGCGCATCCACACCGCCCGCAGTCTCACGGTCGGGCCACGCGCCGGCGAAGCTGTCGTAGGTCACGCGGCCGATGAGCAGCACATCGGCGGTGTCGTAGTCCTCACCGACGGCGCGACCCATGTTCTCGTCGAAGTACGGGAAGTGCCAGTCGGGGTCGATCTCGGCCACGCCGTCGGCCGAGATGAACAACGTCGAGATGACCGTGGCCATCGTGGTGCTCCCTTCGAGTTGGGCCCCACAGCGAGCGCCCCGGCTCCCTCGCCACGAGCCGCGACAGCTAGAGATCCAGGTTCGCGCCCATGATGACGGTGCGCTCCGGCGGGAGGTGGAACACCTCGGTGCGGCTCGCGGCGTTGTGGGCCATCCAGACGAACAGCCGCGCGCGCCAGTCGCGGAGCCGGGCGGTTCCCGTCGCGTGCACGGTGAGGAGCGACAGGTAGTAGCGCGCGTCGTCGACGTCCATGTCGAGCTCCGGGCTCGAGCCGATCGCGAGGGCGAGCCCGCGTGGGATGTCCTGGCTGTCGTTGAACCCGACCCGGACGCTGACGTGGACGATCCCGTCGTCGGCGTAGCCGAGGTCGTCGACGACGACCCGGTCGACGTGCCGGATGTGCGGCACGTTCTCGTTGATGATCTGCACGATCACCACGTGCTCGTGCAGGACACGGTTGAACTCGACGTGCGAGCGCAGCGCCAGGGGCGTCGTCGTCTTGTTGGGGTGCGGGAACACCGCCAGCCCGGGTACCCGGGGTAGCTGCGTCTCGTGGATCATCGCCACGAACTCGTCGAGCGGACCCTCCAGCTCGGCGCGCCGCCGGAACAGCGTGTCGGCGCCCTTGCGCCAGCTCGTCATGAGGGTGACGACGATCGCAGCGATCAGGAGCGGGAGCCACCCGCCGCTGACGACCTTGGTGAGGTTCGCGGCGAAGAACGTCAGCTCCAGTCCGCCGATGACCACGCTGTACAGCACGATCTTCCAGCGCGCCCAGTGCCACACGCGCAGCGCGAGCAGGAGGAACAGCAGGCTCGTGAGGAACAACGTCCCCGTGACGGCAAGACCGTACGCGGTCGCGAGCCGACTCGAGCTCCGGAACACCGCGATGAGCACGAGCACGCCGAAGTACAGGATCCAGTTGACGACCGGCAGGTAGATCTGGCCGCCCTCCTCCCGCGAGGTCTGCCTCACCGCCAACCGGGGGAAGAGGCCGAGGCGGACGGCCTGCCGCGAGACCGAGTAGGCCCCGGAGATCACGGCCTGGGACGCGATGACCGTCGCGACCGTGGCGAGGAAGACCAGGGGCAGCGTCGCCCAGGACGGCGCCATGCGGAAGAACGGGTTGGCGACCGTCGTGGGATCGCGCAGGATCATCGCGCCCTGCCCCACGTAGTTCAGGGCGAGCGCCGGGAACACGACCGCGTACCAGGACCTGCGGATGGCCCCGGCGCCGAAGTGACCCATGTCGGCGTAGAGAGCCTCGGCGCCGGTGATCGTCAGCACGACGGCACCCATGGCGATGAAGGCCGTGAACGGGTGCTCGACGACGAACGCGATCGCGTACGTGGGCGAGAGCGCGCGCAGGATCTCCGGGTTGCGGACGATGTGCGGCACCCCGAGGACCGCGAGGACGACGAACCACAGGCCCATGACCGGCCCGAAGGCCTTGCCGACCGCCTCGGTGCCCCAGCGCTGGACGACGAACAGCACCGTCAGGACCACGACGGCGATCGGCAGCACGAGGTGCTCGAACGACGGATTCACGACGACGAGACCCTCGATGGCCGACATGACCGAGATGGCCGGCGTGATGACGCTGTCGCCGTAGAACAGCGCCGCGCCGAGCATGCCGAGGAACAGAGCTGCAGCGAGCCGGCGTCGGTCGGCGAGCTTCTCGCGCAGCAGCGCGACGAGGGCCAGGATGCCGCCCTCACCGTCGTTGTCCGCGCGCATGATCAGCGCGACGTACTTGATCGAGACGATGATCGTGATCGACCAGAACACCATCGAGATGACGCCGAACACGTCCACGGCGGTGGGCGTGACGCTGTTGTGGTCGATGCTGAACACGGTCTGCAGCGCGTAGAGCGGGCTCGTGCCGATGTCCCCGAAGACGACCCCGAGGGCACCGACCGCCAGCGCGACCCCCGCACCGTGCCGGGCGCCCGGGGCCGTTCGGTGGTCGTCCGGCTCCGTCGGGCCCGACGTCCCGGTGGTCGGAGCGGCGTCGGACACCGGTGCCGTCTCGGGGACCGGATCCGCCTCGGACCCCGTCCGTGTTCCGCCGGGCTCGGGGGACGGCTCGCTGCTGCTCACCGGGGCATCGTGGCACATCCGCACGGGATCGCGACCCGGGATCGTCGCGCGCTGCCGAGCCGGAGCGTCGCGGTCGTCGCCGGTGCACGCGGGCTGGGATCGGCCGGGATCCGCCCGCTAAGATCCGGGCAGGTGACGGATCCCGCCTGGGCGCGAGCCCGATCCGCCGGCAGGCTGATGGGTCCGGCAGCCTCCGGTTCCCGTCGTCGCGTCGATCCGTCGAGCGCGACGAGCCCTGCCGCGCAGAAGGGTCGGCCATGCCCGCCTCGCACGCCCCCCAGCCCAGCCCGTCGCGGATGGTCGACTTCGCGGGACACGCGGCGGTGGTCGGTGTCGTCCCCGGCCAGCCGGAGCTCGTCCCGTTGACGGCCGCGTCGCTCGCCCGCTCGATGGGCGCGCCCACCCTCTACTGCGCCTACGTGGACACGTCGCGGTTCGTGGCGGAGGAGTACGCCGACGGGACGGTGCGGCACATGGCGGTCGACCCGGACGGCGTCGACGACACCTGGCGCGACACCGAGAACGACCTGAGGTCGTTCCTCACCGACGTCCTCGCCGGTTCGGACGTGAGCTGGGAGCTCCGGTACCTTGCGGGACGGCCCGACCGCTCGCTCACCCACCTGGCTCGGGCAGTGGATGCCGCGGTGATCATCGTCGGGACGCGCGCGCCGGGGCACGGTGCGCGCATGCACGAGTTCCTCAACGGTTCGGTCGCCCTGCAGCTGTCCCATCACCAGCACCGGCCCGTCCTGACCGTGCCGCTGAGCGTCGTCGACTGGAAGGCGCGCACGCCGTGGGAGGAGTGACCTCGGCGACCGAGCGGTCGACGGCCACGAGTCGGCGACCCCGGGCGTCGCGCCACCTGCCACGCCTGACGGGGATGGTCGTCCTCGGAGGCATGCTCGGCACCGCGCTGCGTGCCCAGCTCGAGGGAGCCTTCGCCGCACCCGCGGGTGAGTGGCCGTGGGTGACGTTCGTCATCAATCTGGTCGGGTCGTTCGTGCTCGGGGCGCTGCTCGAGGTCCTGTCGCGTACCGGTGCCGACGCGGGTTGGCGACGAGCGGTGCGGATCGGGCTCGGCACCGGGGTGATCGGCGGGTTCACGACCTACAGCACCTTCATCGTCGAGACGGCGCTCCTCGTGCGGGACGGACACGCCGGAACCGGCGCGGTCTATGCGGTCGTCAGCCTGGTGCTCGGACTCCTGAGCGCGACCGCGGGTTTCGTGGTCGGCGCGGCCGTCACCCCGGCGACCACGAGCTCACCGGCCGCGCCGCCCACACCGACCGAACGTGGCGACCGGGCGGAGGGTGAGCGGTGATCCCGCTCGTCGTCGCGCTCGCCGGCGGGCTGGGCTCGGGGTCCCGGTTCCTGCTCGACTCCGTCATCGCCCGGCACAACCGGTTGTCGTTCCCGCTGGGCACGCTAGTGATCAACGTGACCGCGTCGCTCGCCCTGGGTCTGCTGGTCGGATGGGTGATGTTCGGTTCGGGGAGCAGCGAGCTCAAGGCCGTGCTCGGCACCGGCTTCCTCGGGGGGTACTCGACGTTCAGTACGGCGAGCGTGGAGGGGGCGCGTCTGGCGCGGGCGGGTCGGCCGTGGGCGGGTGTGGTGCATGCGGGTGCGATGCTGGTGGTCAGCCTCGGGGGTTCACTGGCCGGGTTGTGGTTGATGGGTCGCTGACGTGCCCGGTGGCCTTCGCACTCGTCGGTCGCCGCGAGAGTCCCGCCCGCTCAGCTCGCCCCGGGCTGCATGACGGTGATGCCCAGCTGGCCGCCGATGCTCGCCGGGAGCGTGGCCGAGCACGCCTGCGTCGTGAACGGCACGACGAGAGCGGCGGTCTGGCCCGGCGGATAGATGCGGAGGTAGTGGGCCATGACCGGCATGCACTGGGTCTGGTCGTAGTTGCCCGCCTCGGCGACCTGGAGCGTCGCGTGGGCGACCTGCCCGGTGTCGAGCGTGACGGTGGTGGGTGCCGTGACGGGGTTGCGTCGTGCAGGGTCGCCGATCTGGGTGCCGGAGGGTCCGGTGACGAACGAGACGCCCGGGTAGCCCTCGAGGGAGCACGTGCTGGCGGACGTGTTGGTGAGGTCAAGAGGGTAGAAGGTGCTGCCGGCCGCCGCGCCCGCCGCCGTGAGGTCGACCGCGCCCGTGAGAGCGGAGGTGGCGCACGGCGGGATGCCCGGACTGCTGGCCGACGCGCTTGCCGACGTGCTGGGAGCAGAGGTCGTCGGGGACGCGGGTGTCGCGATCGTGGCGGGCGCGGGCACGCTGCTCGTGGCCCCGCCACTGCTGCCTGCAGCGGCGCAGGCGGCGAGGGTGGCCGCGATGCCCGCGACGGCTCCCGCCCGGAGCAGGGCTGATCTGGCTGCGTGATGGCGGAACTGGGACGCGCTCATCGGCGAAGTCTCCTCTCGATGCCTCTGCCTGCGACGGTAGCCGCGCCGGTCGTCACGTCGCCGCCTGATTGGGACATAGGGCCCTTGGTTTCTGCGCGAGTTTGACGGATCGCGCTCTGGTGGGACGATGCACTGCCGGCGGCAGCAGATCCTGGTGCGGTGACTCCGCAGGGCGGTCGTGGATCGTCGTCGGTCAGTTCTCTCACCCTCGACGAGGAGGCAAGGTGGCCATCGCGACCCAGGACCGGAAGACACGGCCGGCCGGTCGGACCAGCGTCGGCTTGAAGGTGGTGATGGCGACCACCGGTGTGCTGTTCCTGCTCTTCCTGCTGGCGCACAGCTACGGGAACCTCAAGGCGTTCGCAGGTCAGGCCGCCTATGACGGGTACGCGGAGCACCTGCGCACGTTCGGCGAGCCGATCCTGCCGCGCTCGGGCTTCCTGTGGGTCATGGGCGTCGTCCTGATCGTCTCGGTCGTGCTGCACGTGTGGGCCGCGGTGGTCCTGTGGCAGCGGGCGCACCGCGCGCGCTCGACCCCGTACGTCGCGTTCAAGCCGGTCCAGGCGACGCTCTCGTCGCGCACGATGCGGTGGGGCGGTCTCACGATCCTGCTGTTCGTGATCTTCCACCTGCTGCAGTTCACCACCGGGACCATCCAGGTCGGTGGCAGCTTCGACAGCCCGTACCAGCGGCTCGTCGCGGCCTTCCAGGTCTGGTACGTCGTGGCCGTCTACGCGCTGGCGATGCTCGCCCTGGGGATGCACCTGCGCCACGGGATCTGGAGCGCCGTCCAGACGCTCGGCTGGTCGACGCGGGCCCGCGAGGTGCCGATCAAGCGGACCGCGCTGGTGGTCGCCCTGGTCATCGTGGTGGGCTTCCTGGCGCCACCCGTCGCGATCCTCTTCGGACTGGTGAAGTGAATGCGTGCAGGTGAGGAGATGCGAGGAGATGCACCGATGACCGACGGTCTGATCGACGGGCTGTACCGCGAGGGTGAGCCGATCGCCGACACGAAGGCTCCCGGCGGGCCGCTCGCGGAACGCTGGTCGACCCGCGTGTTCAGCGGCCACCTGGTCAGCCCCAACAACCGGCGCAAGCTGAAGATCATCGTCATCGGCACCGGACTGGCCGGCGCCTCCGCCGGGGCGACCCTGGGTGAGGCCGGCTATCAGGTCACGTCGTTCTTCTTCCAGGACAGCCCGCGCCGCGCCCACTCGATCGCAGCGCAGGGCGGGATCAACGCGTCGAAGAACTACCGCAACGACGGTGACTCGACGCGCCGGTTGTTCTACGACACCGTCAAGGGCGGCGACTTCCGGTCCCGGGAGTCGAACGTCTACCGCCTCGCCGAGGTCAGCGGCAACATCATCGACCAGTGCGTGGCCCAGGGGATCCCGTTCGCGCGGGAGTACGGGGGCCTGCTCGACAACCGCTCGTTCGGCGGGGTCCAGGTCTCGCGGACCTTCTACGCGCGCGGTCAGACCGGTCAGCAGCTGCTGCTGGGCGCCTACCAGGCGCTCGAGCGGCAGGTCGCCGCGGGAACCGTGACGACGCACAACCGCCACGAGATGCTCGAGCTCGTCGTCGTCGACGGCCGCGCGCGCGGCGTGATCGTCCGCGACCTGGTCACCGGGGAGATCGAGACGCACCTCGCCGATGCGGTGGTGCTCGCGAGCGGCGGGTACAGCAACGTCTTCTACCTGTCGACCAACGCGATGGGGTGCAACGTCACGGCGAGCTGGCGCGCCCACCGCCAGGGCGCGCTGTTCGCCAACCCGTGCTTCACCCAGATCCACCCGACCTGCATCCCGGTCTCCGGCGAGTACCAGTCCAAGCTCACGCTGATGTCCGAGTCGCTGCGCAACGACGGCCGGATCTGGGTCCCGCTGGCCCAGGGGGACACCCGTGCCCCGCGGGACATCCCGGCGAGCGAGCGTGACTACTACCTCGAGCGCACCTACCCCGCGTTCGGCAACCTCGTCCCGCGCGACATCGCGTCACGCGCCGCCAAGCGGGTCTGCGACGAGGGTCGCGGGGTCGGTCCGGGTGGACTGGGCGTCTACCTGGACTTCGCCGACGCGATCGAGCGGCTGGGCCGGGACGCGGTCGTCGCGAAGTACGGCAACCTCTTCGACATGTACCGGCAGATCACCGGTGAGGACCCGTACCAGGTGCCCATGCGCATCTACCCCGCGGTGCACTACACGATGGGGGGGTTGTGGGTCGACTACGACCTGCAGTCCAGCATCCCCGGTCTGTTCGTGGTGGGGGAGGCCAACTTCTCCGACCACGGCGCCAACCGGCTCGGTGCCTCGGCGCTGATGCAGGGTCTGGCCGACGGCTACTTCGTGCTGCCCAACACGATCAACGACTACCTGTCCGCCGGGCCGTTCGAGACGGTCGACGCGGGCCACCCGGCCGTCGTCGACGCGGTCACGAGCGTGCAGGACCGGATCCAGGCGCTGCTCAGCACGCGCGGCACGCGATCGGTCGACTCCTTCCACAAGGAGCTCGGTCACATCATGTGGGAGCACTGCGGCATGGAGCGCACCGAGGACGGGCTGCTCGAGGGCATCGAGAAGATCCGTGCGCTGCGCCGGGAGTTCTGGGCCGACGTGCGGGTCCTCGGCGAGGCCGGGGAGCTGAACCAGGCGCTCGAGCGGGCCGGGCGCGTCGCGGACTTCCTGGAGCTCGGCGAGCTGATGTGCATCGACGCCCTGCACCGGCGGGAGTCCTGCGGGGGCCACTTCCGTGCGGAGAGCCAGACGGAGGACGGCGAGGCGCTGCGCAACGACGAGGAGTTCGCCTACGTCGCCGCGTGGCAGTGGGGCGGCCGGGACGGCGCGCCCGTGCTGCACAAGGAAGCACTGCACTACGAGGACATCGAGCTGAAGCAACGGAGCTACAAGTGAAGATCACGCTCAAGATCTGGCGCCAGAAGAACGCCGAGAACCCCGGGCGCCTGGTGACCTACGAGCGTGACGGCGTCTCCGCGGACATGTCGTTCCTGGAGATGCTCGACGTGCTCAACGAGGACCTCACCGCGAAGGGCGAGGAGCCCGTGGCCTTCGACCACGACTGCCGGGAGGGGATCTGCGGGTCCTGCGGCGTGGTGATCGACGGGGTCGCGCACGGGCCGCAGCGCACCACCACGTGCCAGCTGCACATGCGCTCGTTCGCCGACGGCGACACGATCACGATCGAACCGTGGCGCGCCGACCCGTTCCCGGTGATCAAGGACCTGGTCGTCAATCGTGGTGCGTTCGACCGGATCATCGCGGCGGGCGGCTTCGTCAGCGTCAACACCGGGTCCGCACCCGAGGCGCACGCGACGCCGGTGCCGAAGGTCGACGCCGACCGCGCGTTCGAGGCGGCGGCCTGCATCGGCTGCGGCGCGTGCGTCGCGGCCTGCCCGAACGCCTCGGCGATGCTGTTCACGGCGGCGAAGATCACCCACCTGGGTGCTCTCCCGCAGGGGCAGCCGGAGCGCGCCGCGCGGGTGGTGTCGATGCTCAACCAGCAGGATGCCGAAGGGTTCGGCGGGTGCACCAACATCGGCGAGTGCGCGGCGGTGTGCCCGGCCGGGGTCCCGCTCGAGACGATCTCTCAGCTCAACTTCGACCTCCGCCGGTCGATGACGCCGAGCCGGCGGCACTGACCCGCGCGACGACGACCACCGACCGGTTCCGCGGTCGGTGGTCGTCGCTCATTACCCCCGGGGGTATCCTGAGTTCGGGTTCGCGCAACGGTGCGCGGCCAGGCCGTGCGCGTGGGACACCGCCGCGGTAGGACGAGGAGGTGCGCCCGTGGCACGAGTGGTCATCCTGGGAGCCGGCGTGGCCGGTCACACCGCAGCCCTGCACCTTCGGCGGTGGTTGGGGCGCGAGCACGAGGTCGTCGTCGTGTCGCCGAACTCCAAGTGGAACTGGATCCCGTCGAACATCTGGGTCGGCGTCGGACGGATGACCCGCAGCCAGGTCACGTTCCCGCTCGCACCGGTCTACCGCCGGAAGGGGATCACGTTCCATCAGGCCCTCGCCACGACCCTGTTCCCCGAAGGCACGGCCGAGGACCCCACCCCCGCCGTCGAGATCCGGTCCACCGCACCCGACACTGTCGGCGAGACGAGTCGGCTCACCTACGACTACCTGGTCAACGCCACCGGTCCCCGGCTCAACTTCGCCGCGACCCCCGGGCTCGGTCCCGACGGGAACTCGCTGTCCGTGTGCACCGACTCGCATGCCGAGCACACCGCGGGCGAGCTCAAGGCCGTCATCGAGAAGCTGCGGGCGGGTGAGCCGCAACGCCTCGTCATCGGCACCGGTCACGGCACGTGCACGTGCGAGGGCGCCGCGTTCGAGTACACCTTCAACGTCGAGCACGAGCTGCGCGCCGCAGGCGTGCGCGACAAGGCCGAGGTGATCTACCTCAGCAACGAGTACGAGCTCGGCGACTTCGGCGTCGGCGGCCTGACCTTCACCGAGCGCGGGTTCACCACGTCGAGCCGGACCTGGACCGAGTCGCTGTTCCGCGAACGCGACGTCCACGCGATCGTCCGCGCTCACGTGCAGAAGGTCGAGCCAGGCGTGATCCACTACGAGCAGCTCGACGGTTCCGAGCACGAGCTGCCGTTCGACTTCGCGATGCTGCTGCCCCCGTTCCGGGGCGCCGACCTGACGGCGTACGACCGTGACGGCAACGACATCACGAGCCGGCTGTTCGCCCCGAACGGGTTCCTCAAGGTCGACGCGGACTACACCGCGAGGCCGTACGAGGAGTGGAGCGCGAAGGACTGGCCCAGCACGTACGAGTCGGCCGCGTACCCGAACATCTTCGCCCCCGGCATCGCGTTCGCCCCGCCGCACCCGATCTCGGTGCCGCGCAAGAGCCCGAACGGCACCGTCATCTCGCCGGCGCCGCCACGCACCGGGATGCCGGCGGGGATCACCGCCCGCGCCGTCGCCTCCACGATCCGCGACCGGATCACCCAGGGACCGCAGGCCCCTGCCCACCGTGCGTCGATGGCGCACATGGGTGCGGCCTGTGTCGCGTCGGCCGGCACCGGGTTCACCCAGGGGACCGCCGCCGCGATGACGATGTACCCCGTCGTGCCCGACCGGGAGGCATTCCCCGCCACCGGTCGCGACCCCCGCGGCACGTCGGGCGAGATCGGCCTGGCCGGTCACTGGATCAAGGCGATCCTGCACTACCTGTTCATCTACAAGGCCAAGGCGCGTCCGCTCTGGTTCCTCATCCCCGAATGACCCCGCAGCCCGAGAGGAAGGATCAGCCGATGAACGAGAGCACCGCCGAGTCGATCGCCGCGTCACCGCTGCCGACCAGCCGCACGCTGCGCCTGCGCCGCAACGTGCCGTTCCAGCTCCTGCGGTTCGCCGCCATCAACCTGCGGATGGCCGGGGTGATCCTCCG
>DATKTF010000149.1:0-3580 GCA_035531255.1 Cellulomonadaceae bacterium | reverse complement strand
GCTCACGGCATGCCCTGGACGAGGTCTCGGCGACGGGTCGCACGGCTCTCGCAGACATGCGGCGGGTCCTGGGCGTGCTGACCGAGGAGTCCGCACCGCTCGACCCGCAGCCCGGTGGCCCGGACCTTGCCTCCCTCGTCGACGGCTTCCGCACCGCCGGTCTGCCGGTCGAGGTCGTGACCTCCGGCGGCCCGCTGCCTCCTGACACCGGGCTGCAGCTCGCGGTCTACCGGATCGTCCAGGAGTCGCTCACCAACACGCTGCGGTATGCGACGGGAGCCGGCCACGTCGAGGTCCGGATCACGCGCGCACCCGACCACGTCTCGGTGGACGTCACGGACGACGGCGGCATCAACCGTCCACCGGTACCGCTCGGCACCGGCCGTGGTGTGATCGGGATGCGCGAGCGCGCCGCCGTGTACGGCGGGAGCATCGAGGCGGGACCGTACCGACGAGGATGGCGAGTGCACGCCGAGCTGCGATGGCAGGAGACATGACCGACGAAGACGTGCCGAGACGTCCGGGCGGCGTCCGGGTGCTGCTCGTCGACGACCAGGCACTCCTGCGGATGGGGTTCCGCCTGGTCCTCGAGGCCGAGGACGACCTCGACGTCGTGGGCGAGGCCGCGGACGGTGCCGGCGCTGTCGCCATGGCGACGGCGCTCCGGCCCGACGTCGTGCTGATGGACGTCCGGATGCCCGGGATGAACGGCATCGACGCCACCGAGCGGATCGTCGCGGCGATGCCGTGCACGCGCATCGTCATCCTCACGACGTTCGACCTCGACGAGTACGCGTTCGCCGCACTGAGGGTCGGGGCCAGCGGGTTCCTGCTCAAGGACGCGCGCCCGGCGGAGCTGATCGCTGCGATCCGCGCGGTCGCGAGCGGGGACGCCGTCGTCTCACCCCGGGTGACCCGTCGCATGCTCGAGATGTTCGCCGCGCACCTGCCGCAGCGGTCGGGCAACCGCACGACCGATCGCTCCGACGGCCTGGACCCCCGGCTGCGTGGCCTCACCGCGCGCGAGATCGAGGTGCTCGGCGCGCTCGCCGACGGGCTCTCGAACGCCGAGATCGCCGAGAGGTTCGTGCTGGCCGAGGCGACCGTGAAGACGCACATCGGCCGGATCCTCGCCAAGCTCGGTCTCCGCGACCGCGTCCAGGCTGTCGTCCTCGCCTACGAGACCGGGCTGGCGCGGCCGTCATGAACCGTCCGGGCGGCGTCCCGCCGCGTCCAGCGTCACGGAGGTACCCGCTGTGCGACTGCTGCTGATCCGCCACGGTCAGACGGCCTCCAACGTCGAGAACCGCCTCGACTCGGCGGTTCCGGGTCCGCGTCTCACGGTCCTCGGCGAGGAGCAGGCTGCGGCGATCCCGCACCACCTCGCGCCGGAACGGATCGACGTGCTCTACGCCTCGACCCAGACCCGTGCGCAGCTCACCGCGGCCCCGCTCGCGCGTCACCGAGGACTCCCGGTGACGATCCGCGCAGGCCTGCGGGAGATCTTCGCCGGCGAGCTGGAAGGGCGGACCGACACCGAGGCGGTGACGGCCTACGTCCGCACGACCCTCGCCTGGGCCGACGGTGACGTGTCACGACGGATGCCTGGCGGGGAGAACGGCGTCGAGGTCCTCGGCCGGTTCGATGCCGTGGTGACCGAGATCGCCGCGTCGGACGCGACGGTGGCGGTGCTCGTGAGCCACGGCGCGATGATCCGGACGTGGTCGGCGGCACGCGCGCGGAACCTCGATGCCGGGTTCGTGGCCACCCACGTCCTCGCCAACACCGGGATCGTCGTCCTCGACGGCGATCCGACGGCCGGGTGGGACGCGGTGACCTGGGAAGGTGCGGTCGTGGGCTATCGCGGTGGCAGCGTGCGGGCGTAGTCGAGGCCGATGCCCACCCACCGTTCGAGATCCCGCGCGATGCGCACGCCGTCGGGTCCGATGCGCAGCCAGCCGTCCATCTCACGCCCGCGCATCACGGCCCTCTGTGCGTGCGGCTCGCCCGCCAGCGAACTGGTGCGCGACGGGTCGACGCGCACCAGCAGGCCGCCCTGGCCGCTCGCGCTCACGGCCATGATGCCGTTGACCAGGAACGCCACGCCGCCGAACATCCGCTTCTCGGACACGCCGACCTCGCCCTGCACGCACTCCCGGAGCCGGTCCGCCAGTTCCTCGTCGTAGGCCATGAGCTCAGTATCCGCACGGCGCCGACACCCCGCGAGACCGCTCCACGAACGAGGCCCCTGCGGCGCCGGACCGGCGACGGTCGGGAGTCGAACTCACGCGTCCGACGAGACGGTCGACCACCGATCCCGATGTCTCCCGCCGTTCGCTTCACGGGGGTTGACCCTCGCTCGTCGGCATGTCAACATACAACCAAATGGTTGTACGAGAAACGCTGAGTGATACCGAGGTCGACCGGGTCTTCCGGGCCCTGGCCGATGCCACGCGACGCGACATCGTCCGACGGACGCTGGCCGGCGAGGCATCGGTCTCCGAGCTGGCTGCGTCCTACGACATGTCCTTCGCCGCGGTGCAGAAGCACGTAGCGGTGCTGGAGGGAGCAGGGCTGGTGATGAAGCGCTCGCGCGGTCGCGAGCGGATCGTCCGCGGCAACCCCGACGCGATCGGGCGGGCGCAGGCGCTGCTCGACTCCTACGAACAGATCTGGCGGGCGCGGATCGACCGACTGTCCGCCCTGCTCGCCGAGGACGACTGACCCGTCGCTGCCGGGCCTCGACAGCTGTTGGACCTGGACGACGACCGAACCGAGACACTCGAACCGAGACACTCAAGGAGCCATCGATGCCCATCACCTCCGTCACCAAGGACCTCGAGGCGCTCACGATGACCGTGGTCGCCGACTTCGACGCGCCGCTGCGCAGGCTCTGGGACGCCTATCTCGATCCGCGACTGCTGGAGAGGTTCTGGGGACCGCCCACCTACCCGGCGGTGTTCACCCGGCACGACGGGTGCGTCGGGGGTCGTAGCGAGTACGCGATGACCGGACCGGACGGCGACGTGAGCCGCGGCTACTGGGCGTGGGTCTCGATCGACGAGCCGACCGGCTTCGAGGTACGGGACGGCTTCGCGAACCCGGACGGGACCCCCAACGAGGAGATGCCTGCGATGCGCATGGTCTTCACCTTCGAGGCGACACCGCACGGCTCGCGGGTGTCCACGACGACGTACTTCGGCTCGGTCGACGAGCTCGAGCAGCTGCTGGGCATGGGCATGGAGCAGGGCATGAGCGAAGCGATGGGGCAGATGGACGCCGTCCTGGCCGATCTCGCGTCGTTCGCCGCCGACATCGGTACGGCGACCCAGATCCTCAGCGACACCCAGGTGCGCGTCAGCAGGATCATCCGCGGCAGTGTCGACGCCGTCTGGCGCGCCCACCAGGAACCGGCACTGCTGCGGCAGTGGTTGCTCGGGCCCGACGGCTGGACCATGCCGGTGTGCGAGGTCGCCACCGAGGTCGGGCAGAGCTACCGCTACGAGTGGGAACAGGCCGACGGGGCAGGGCGGTTCGGCTTCGCGGGGACGCTGCTGGAGTCCCTGCCGCCGCACCGCAC
>DATKTF010000148.1:0-9184 GCA_035531255.1 Cellulomonadaceae bacterium | reverse complement strand
ACGTGCTCGTCGTCCTCGCGCTCCTCGACGCCGCGCTCGGGTCGGGGGCGAGCGTGACGCGTTCGCTGGTGGGGGTCGGCGAGGTGCTCGGTGCGGGTGACGGTCGCGCGCTGCGTACGGTCGGTGCGGCCTTGTCGTTCGGCTCCGGGTGGGACGCGGCGTGGGTCGGGCTGCCTCCTCACCTGGCTCCGGTGCGCGACTGCCTCTACGGCAGCTGGGTCACCGGGTCCGCGGCCGGGCCGATCATCCGGGCGGCCATCGGGCAGGTCCGGCGTCGGCGCCGTGGAGAGGCGCGTGAGGCCTCCGCGCGTCTCGCGGTGCGACTCGTGCTCCCGCTGGGGCTGTGCTTCCTTCCCGCGTGCCTGCTCCTCGGGCTCGTCCCGATCGTGCTCTCGCTCGCGGGAGACATGTGGTGACGACCCGACCCGCCCGATCGGAGGCGAACGCGATTCCACAAGGACCTGAGCGGTCGAACCGACGGAGTGGCGCTCCGGAGAAACCTGGACGTCCCGCGCGGTCGTCGCTCTGTCGCCGCGGAGAAGGAGAAGGCCCGGTGGCGCGTGTGCGTCGATCGGCAGTCGAAGGAGGACGGATGCGTTCACATCTCTTGGGCACGTTCACCGGCACGTTCACCGGCACGTTCGCCCGCACGCTCGCGGGCGTGCTGACCGGATCGCTCGCAGGCGTGCCGACCGGCATGCTGACCCGCACCGCGGCCGGGATCGCGCGCGCGATCCCCTCTCCGGCGGGTGCAGCACGTTCCGTGCGGTTCCGCGCAGGGGTCGGCCCGCGCGTCGCCGGACCTGACGACGGGATGGCGACGACCGAGTACGCGATCGCGACCGTCGCGGCTGCCGGGTTCGCGGGCCTCCTGGTCGTCATCCTGAGATCAGCCGAGGTCCGCGGGCTCCTGACGGGTCTCGTGCGTTCAGCGCTGACGCTGTGACTCCCCCAGGCGTGCCGATGCGGTTGCGACAGACGAGTCGTTCGAGGCCGGGCGACGACCGGGGGAGCGCCACGGTCGAGCTCGCGATCGCCCTCCCGGCCGTCGTCGCGGTGCTCGGGGCCGTGCTCGGGGTCGGCGCCGCAGCAGCTGCGCACCTGTCCTGCGCCGACGGTGCGCGGGCCGCGGCTCGAGAAGCGGCTCTCGGGTCGTCGGACGCCGAGGTCGTCGCAGTCGCGCAGCATGTCGCGGGACCTCGGGCGACGGTCGCGATCAACCGTGACGCGGTCTGGGTGCGGGTCGAGGTCCGGCGACCGGCGGTCGCGTGGTTCGACGGCATCGGTGGCCCGCTCACCGCGACGGGTTCGGCCACCGCGAGGGTCGAGCCGTGACGGCGGACGCGGGATGCAGCGACGTGCGTTCGTCGGGCGATGCCGTCGCCCGGCCGCGCGTCGATGGCGCTCGCCGGGACCCGGAGAGCGGATCCGGGACGGTCCTCGTCCTCGCCCTCGTCGCTGCGGCGGCCACCGGGATCGTGATGCTCTCGCTCCTGGCGTCGGCTGAGAGCGGTCGGTCGGCCGCGCAGTCCGCGGCCGACCTCGCCGCGCTCGCGGTTGCCGAGCAGGTCGCCGGCGGGATCACGGGCGAGCGAGGTCGCGCGTCGGCAGGGAGCGGCGAGGGTCGCGCGTCGGCAGGGACCGGCGAGGGCTCGCCCGTCGGTGAGGACGGGCTCCTCGTTGCGGCGTGCGCCGTCGGGCGTGCGACGGCCGAGGCGAACGGCTGTCTCCTGACGTCGTGCGACGGGCTCGGCGCGGGGGTGGTCGAGGTGACGGCGTCACGCCGCACGGTCGCCGGCGTCGCGCGCGCGGTGGCTCGTGCGGGGCCGCAGGTCGCGCCGTGAGGGCGGCGGCCATCGCACGGCCCGGTCCCCCGACGGGCCGGGTCGGCAGGTCACCTGGGTGCGCGTGCCAGCACGGCGTCGAGCAGGCGAACCGCCGCGTCCTTCTCGAGCGGGTTGTTCTGGTTTCCGCACTTGGGCGACTGGACGCAGGCAGGGCAGCCGTGCGCGCACGCGCATCCCGCGATCGCGTCCCGGGTGGCGCGCAGCCAGGTGGCGCCGAGGTGGAAGCCGCGCTCAGCAAAGCCGGCCCCTCCAGGGAAGGCGTCGTAGACGAACACCGTCGCCCTCTCGGTGTCGACGTGGAGCGCCGTCGAGACTCCGCCGAGGTCCCAGCGGTCGCACGTCGCGAGCAACGGGAGCAGCCCGATCGACGCGTGCTCGGCGGCGTGCAGGGCACCCGGAGCAAGGTCGCCCGTCACCTGCGCCTCGACGAGGAGCTCCGGCGGAACCGTCCACCACACCGCCATCGTGCGGAGGGTGCGGGCGGGCAGGTCGAGTGCCTCCTGCCCCAGGACCTGCAGGTCCGGGAGGCGTCGCCGTTGGTAGCTGACGACCTGCGTCGTCACCTCGACGGCGCCGAACCCCCAGGTGACGTCCCGCCACGACTCCTCGGCGCGTACGTCGCCGATCTCGATCGACGTCTGCCACCGGGACCAGGTGCCGTAGTCGACCGACCGTCGGCTGACCAGCGCGACCGAGTCGGCCAGCACGAGGTCGTCGACGACGTAGGTCGACCCCTGGTGCACGTACACGGCGCCGGTGTGGACGGTCGCGTCCGACGACGCCGCGTCGACCGTGCCGAGCATGCGGCCGGTCAGGGCCTCGACCACGCGGACCGGGTCGCCACCGGTCCCACGCAGATCGGTGAGCCGAGCAGCGCTCTTCGGGTGCGTCCAGTACCACCCGGACGTGCGACGCCGCAGCGCCCCGCGGTCGACGAGCACGCCGAGGAGATCGACCGTGCCCGGTCCGAACAGGTCGAGCTCCGCCGCCCGAAGCGGCAGCTCGGACGCCGCGGCGCACAGGTGGGGCGCGAGCACGTACGGGTTCGTCGGATCGAACACCGTGGCTTCCACCGGGACGCCGAAGATCGCCTCCGGGTGGTGCACCAGGTACGTGTCGAGCGGATCCTCGCGGGCGACGAGCACCACGATGCCGTCGGCTCCGGCGCGGCCCGAGCGTCCCGCCTGCTGCCACAACGAGACCCGGGTGCCGGGCCACCCGGCGATCAGGACCGCATCGAGGCCCGAGATGTCCACGCCGAGCTCCAGGGCGTTCGTCGTCGCGAGCGCGCGCAGCCGGCCGTCACGGATCGCGGACTCGAGCGCGCGCCGTTCTTCGGGCAGGTACCCGCCTCGATACGCGGCCACCTGCGTCGCCAGGCCCGGGTCGACGGCACGGAGGTGCTCCTGGGCGACGGTGGCGACGGTCTCCGCCGCCCGACGCGAACGCGTGAAGGCGAGCGTGCGGGCGCCCGCGACGGTCAGGTCGGTGAGGAGGTCGGCGACCTCGGCCGTCGCCGAGCGTCGAGGTGCGGTGGGGTCGACCACGTCGACTACATCGACCACGCCGACCCTGCCGTCGGGGACGGGTAGCTCCCACGGGTCGTCGGCAGGTTCCGGGCGCAGGTGCGGGAGCTCGGGAGGCTGCCAGAGTGCGAATGTCTTGCGCCCCGCAGGGGACCCGTCCTCGGTGACGGCGACCACGTCGTCCGGGTCTACCCCGAGGAGTCGTGCGGCGCTCATCGCCGGGTCCGCCGTGGTCGCGGAGGCGAGCAGGAACGTCGGGCGCGAGCCGTACGACCAGGCGAGGCGTTGGAGCCGGCGCAGCACCGCGGCGACGTGCGCACCGAACACGCCGCGGAACGCGTGGCACTCGTCGATGACGACGTACTTCAGCCCGCGCAGGAGCCGGGCCCACCGTCGGTGGTTCGGGAGCAGCCCGACGTGCAGGTAGTCCGGGTTCGTCAGGACGACGTCGGCATGGTCCTGAACCCACCGCCGATCCTCGAACGGGGTGTCGCCGTCGCAGGTGGCGACCTTCACGTCCCGCGATCGGGCCGCGGTGAGGAGGCGGTCCAGTCCGGAGAGCTGGTCGGCGGCCAGGGCCTTGGTGGGGCACAGGTACAGGACGGTGCCCCGACGGCGGGCCGTCTCGATCCGTCCGGGGTCCAGGGTCGCCGCTGCGACGTCGGCCCGGACGGCGGTCAGGGCAGGCAACCAGAACGCGAGCGACTTGCCCGAACCGGTCGACGTCGCGAGCACGGTGTGCCGCCCCGACCAGGCGGCGTCGGCGGCCTCGACCTGGTGGCTCCACGGGAGCGCGACGCCGAGGGACCGGTAGCCGGCGACGATGTCCGAGTCCGCCCACGGCGGCCACGGTGCGGTCCGGCCCGGACGCGCGGGCAGGTGCTCCACGTGCGTCAGGCGGTCCGAGCGCCGGCCTCCGGCGGTGAGCACCGCCAGCAGATCCTCGGTCGCCGGCACGGGATCCAGTGTCCCATCCCAGATGTCCGATCTTGGTCCCGCGATTCGCGCGCTGAGGGACCAAGGTCCTACGCCGAGGAGGGGCTTCGAGGGCTAGACATGGCACATATAGCGCCGACGATCGCATGTGACCACCAGATGTTGTGTTCAACGATCGACAAGCCCCGCACAACCAGGAGGACACACCGCCGTGAGCCAGCCCGCGATCCCGACCGGAGTCATCAAGCGCAGCGGTGCCACAGCCGCGTTCGAAGGCCACCGCATCCGTTCCGCGATCGAGCGCGCCGGGGCGGCGACCGGGGAGTTCGACGCCCCTGCCGCTGCCGACCTCAACAACCTCGTGATCGGGCGCCTGCAGGTCGAGGGCGTGCCCTACCCGCACGTCGAGCACGTCCAGGACGTCGTGGAGCAGGCGCTGCTCGAGGCGGGGCACACGGCGACCGCGCGGGCGTTCATCGCCTACCGCGAGCAGCACGCCCGTCTGCGCGAGGACGCCAAGACCGTCGTCGACGTCGGCGCCTCGATCAACGAGTACCTCGACCGGTCCGACTGGCGCGTGAACGCGAATGCGAACCAGGGCTACTCGCTCGGTGGGCTGATCCTCAACACCTCCGGCAAGGTGATCGCCAACTACTGGCTCTCGCACGTCTACTCCCCGGAGATCGGCCGTGCCCACCGCGAGGGCGACCTCCACATCCACGACCTCGACATGCTCGCCGGCTACTGCGCCGGCTGGTCGCTGCGCACGCTGCTCGAGCAGGGGCTCAACGGCGTCCCCGGCAAGGTCGAGGCGCGCGCACCGAAGCACTTCAGCTCCGCCGTGGGACAGATCGTCAACTTCCTCGGCACGATGCAGAACGAGTGGGCCGGCGCACAGGCGTTCAGCTCGTTCGACACCTACATGGCGCCGTTCGTGCGGCTCGACAAGCTCAGCTACACGGAGGTCCTGCAGGGCATCCAGGAGCTCGTCTACAACCTCAACGTCCCCTCCCGCTGGGGCACCCAGACGCCGTTCACCAACCTGACGTTCGACTGGAGCTGCCCGGAGGACCTTCGCGCGGACGTCCCGGTCATCAGCGGACAGGAGGTCGACTTCACCTACGGCGACCTCCAGGTCGAGATGGACATGATCAACAAGGCGTACATCGAGGTCATGACCGCGGGCGACGCGTCCGGGCGGGTGTTCACCTTCCCGATCCCGACGTACAACATCACCGAGGACTTCCCGTGGGAGTCCGAGAACGCCACCCTGCTCTTCGAGATGACCGCCAAGTACGGGCTTCCGTACTTCCAGAACTTCATCAACTCCGAGCTCAAGCCCAACCAGATCCGCTCGATGTGCTGCCGGCTCCAGCTCGACCTGCGCGAGCTGCTCAAGCGCGGCAACGGGCTGTTCGGGTCGGCGGAGCAGACCGGTTCCCTCGGTGTCGTGACGATCAACTGCGCGCGGCTCGGGTACACCCACCGCGGGGACGAGGCCGGGCTGCTGAGCGCCCTGGACCGGCTGATGGTGCTCGCGAAGGACTCCTTGGAGCTCAAGCGCAAGGTGATCCAGCGGTACATCGACGAGGGCCTGTTCCCCTACACCAAGCGGTACCTCGGGTCGCTGCGCAACCACTTCTCGACGATCGGCATCAACGGCGTCAACGAGATGATCCGCAACTTCACGGGCGACCGCCTGGACATCTCGACCGAGGAGGGCCACGCGCTCGCCATCCGGCTCCTCGACCACGTGCGTGGGCGCATGGTCGAGTTCCAGGAGGCGACCGGTCACATGTACAACCTCGAGGCCACACCGGCCGAGGGCACCACGTACCGGTTCGCCAAGGAGGACCTCAAGCGGTTCCCGGACATCCTGCAGGCCGGCTCGACGGAGAACCCGTACTACACGAACTCCTCGCAGCTCCCGGTCGGCTTCACCGAGGACCCGTTCGAGGCTCTCGAGCGGCAGGACGACCTGCAGACCAAGTACACCGGCGGCACCGTGCTCCACCTGTACATGGCCGAGAAGATCTCGACCGCCGAGGCCTGCCGCGAGCTCGTCAAGCGCTCGCTGTCGACGTTCCACCTCCCGTACATCACGGTGACCCCGACGTTCTCGATCTGCCCGAACCACGGCTACCTCGCGGGCGAGCAGACGACCTGCCCGCGCTGCGCCGAGGAGCACCCGGGTGCCGAGCCCGTCGTGTGCGAGGTCTGGACCCGCGTGATGGGCTATCACCGGCCCGTGAGCTCGTTCAACGTCGGCAAGAAGGGCGAGCACGCCGGGCGGGTCCACTTCACCGAGGCTGCCGTCGCGCGGTCGGCCCCGGTCCCGGTCGCATGACCTCGCACGACTCCTCCGACCTGGCGCGGGTGACCGCCCGCGCCAGGTCGGGCGCGCAGGGTCCCGGTCGTGCGCCGTCGGGCGTCGTGCGCCGGGGTGCCGTCCTGAACGACGACGCCGGGGGTCTGCAGATCGCCGGACTCACGAGCCTGTCGACGTGCGACTGGCCCGGTCGGCTGGTCGCGACCGTGTTCCTGCAGGGCTGCCCGTGGTCGTGCACCTACTGCCACAACCCTGAGCTGATCGACCCGCGTACGCCCGGCGTGGTCCCGTGGACCCAGGTCCGCAGCCTGCTCTCGCGTCGTGTCGGACTGCTCGACGGCCTGGTGTTCTCCGGCGGGGAGCCGACGCGTCAGCCGATGCTCGGCGCGGCCATGCGCGAGGTCAAGGAGGCCGGCTTCGGTGTCGGTCTCCACACCTCCGGCGCGTACCCGCGACGGCTCGCGTCGGTGCTCGGTCTGGTCGACTGGGTCGGTCTCGACATCAAGGCCCCCGCCGACCTGTACGAGGCGATCACCGGCGTGGGTCGCAGCGCGCAGGCCGCGTTCGAGAGCCTGCGTCTGGTGCTCGACGCCGGCGTCCCGGTGCAGGTGCGGACGACGGTGGACCCGACCGTCCTCGACGAGGAGGACGTCGCGCGCCTCGTCCGGGTGCTTCGGCACCTCGGCGTCCAGGACCACGTGCGCCAGGAGGTGAGGGCGCTCGGGACGACGCCCGAGTACCAGGAAGCGCTGGCCGCCGCGCGCGCGTGAGGGTTCACCGGGAGCTCGCGGTGCGGGCACCTACCGGAGCGTCGGGTCGCGAACATCCCGTCGTTCGTCGCGACCCCTGGTTGAATGGCCTCCTCGGGGCGATCGGAAAGAGGGAAGCCGTGGACGTGCAGGTGACCAGCCGTGACGTCGGCGACCGTACGGTCGTCTCGGTGTCCGGCGAGATCGACGTCTACACCGCGGCGGTGCTGCGTGAACAGCTCGGCACGTTGATCGAGGACGGTCATCACGACGTCGTCGTCGACCTCACGGACGTGCGTTTCATGGACTCGACCGGTCTCGGTGTCCTTGTCGGCGCCCTCAAGAAGGTGCGGGGGTTCGGAGGGAGGCTCCAGCTCGTGATCGACTCCGAGCGGCTGCTCAAGGTCTTCCGCATCACTGCCCTCACCCAGGTGTTCACGATCCACGAGACCCTCGACGACGCACTCGCCGGCTGACCTCGTCCCCCCGTCGCCGGGGTGGCGGCTCGCGACGGGGCTTCAGGGGAGCGTGACGGCCCAGGGGCCCCCGTAGGAGGCATTGAAGCCGGACGTCCCGGACGTCGAGCGGGCGATCACCTGAACGGCCACGAGCTGGTAGGTGCCGGTTGGGAGCGCGGAGCCGACGGGATGGGCGGCGTCGAGCGCGCCGCACGTGGTCGCCGCGAGCGTGACCGACCTGGTGACACGGCTCCCTGCACCCCAGCGTGCCAGGACGAACGGCACGGTCGGACCGTCGGGCGTGTGTGCGACCACGGTCCCGTTGCGGAGAAGGACCAGATACGGGTCGGTGGCCCAGCCGTCCGCGATCTCGCTGCCGGTGTTCGTGTCCGTCGCCGTCAACGTCACGGCCGCACCGTTCGCGGCGACCGTGACGTCCCCGGTCATCGTGACGACCCCCCCGGGAGCCGCGAACGGCGTCGGATACGTCTGCCCGCACGCGGGCTGCAGGTAGTCGATCATCTTCGCCGCTCCCTGGACCGGATCGCCCGTCACGGCGGCCGCGGTCGTCGGCGGTGCGAGGATCGTCGAGGAAGCCGGGTCGACGATCGTCAGCGGGAACGGTCCCGCAGTCGTCACCGTCTCCCCGGCCGCGGTCGTGGTCCTCACGTCGACGAACAGCCCGTAGGGGCGTGCCTCGAGCGGGGTCGTAGCGGACGTGGCGCCTCCGTGCGCTGCGGCGCCGCTGCAGGAGACGAACCTCGACGTGACCGGGAAGCCATCGGTCGAGGTGTTGCGCGCTGCGACGTCGGTGCCGGGCCCGGGATCGACGCCGCCGAGGCCGACGGTCGTCCACTCCGCACGGTTCGTGGTGGTGGCGCTCACCGCCGCCTCCCGGGCCATCCTGAGGTCGAGCACCTGGACGTGGACGGTGCCGGGGTCCGGTGTGGACAGCTGCAGGTGACCCACGGTCGCAAACGGTGCGCCGACCTCGAGCTGGGACACCTCGTCGAGCTGGACCGTGACTGCGCTCGACGAGACCGCGCCGTAGTCGACGGTGGTGACCTTGCCGCACTCCTCCCAGGGGATCGACCAGGCGACGGGAGGGGTCGACGCCGAGGCCGACGGTGACGCCGACGGCGCGCCCGAGGTCGGGGACGTGCTCGCCGTCGGCGACGGTCCGATCGCCGGCGCCATCGGACGGTGGGCGTCCAGGATCGCCGATCGCCCTCCGAGCGTGAGGGCGGCAACGGCTGCGACGCTCGCGAGCGCGTACGCGGTGCCCCGAACCGTGCGTCGACGGTGCACGCGTCGCAGCAGATGGCCGGTCGGCACGGTC
>DATKTF010000147.1:0-2086 GCA_035531255.1 Cellulomonadaceae bacterium | reverse complement strand
CGGGTCGACGGCCGCAGCGGCGTGTGGACGCCGGACGGGGCTCGCAAGGTCGCGGCCATCGGCATCCGCGTCTCGCGCGGCGTGACCATGCACGGCTTCGCGCTCAACTGCGATCCCGACCTCGCGGCGTACGACCGCATCGTCCCGTGCGGGATCACCGACGCCACCGTCACGTCGCTGTCTCGCGAGCTGGACCGCGACGTGCCCGTGGACGAGGTGCTGCCGCTGCTCGAGGCGCGGCTGCCCGAGCTGTCGCAATCCGCCGCGGTGGCGGCGCCTGCCTCCTAGGGTCGGCACGTGACCAACCCGTCGTACGTCCTCGAGCTCCGCCAGCGCTTCACGCCACTGCAGAATCGCTACGACCTGGTCGGCATCGACGCGAGCGGGACCGAGACGCCGCTGGCCTACGCCGAGCAGAAGCGATTCTCGCTCAAGGAGAAGGTGACCTTCTGGTCCGGTGCGGACCGCACGCAGGTGGTCTTCACGATCGCGGCGCGCAACGTGCTGGAGATCAAGGGGACGTACGACGTCGCCGACGTGACGGGTGCGGTGCTGGCGACGATCCGGAAGGACGTCGTGTCGTCGTTCACGCGGTCGACGTACACCGTCGAGGTGGGCGGCCAGCGGCTGGTCGGGCAGGAGCGCGGGCAGGTCAAGGCGATCGCCCGGCGGGTGGTGCAGGTCTTCACCGACGTGCCGTGGATGTTCCCGATCCACTTCGACTTCACGTCGCCGGACGGGCTGGCGATGAGCATCGAGCGGCAGACATCCCAGGATTTTTTCTGTCAAGCCGCTGCGGTCGCGTGGTGGGGCCAGGCCTTCTGCTCGTCGTAGAGGGTGCGGTGCTTGAGGCAGCCGTGGAGGATCCCGACTTGGCGGTTGGCGAGCTGGCGGATCGCTGCTTGGTGGCCGATGTTCCTGGCCCGCAGAGAGAGGTAGTAGGCGCGGGCGCCGGGCGATCCGCGCATCGAGGAGAAGGCCCATTGCTGCACGGCGTCGGCGAGGCGATGGTTGCGCGCGTAGCGGGCCAGCACGACCTTCTTCGTCCCTGAGGCCCTGGTGATCGGGGACGTGCCGGCGTAGTTCTTCCGGGACTTCGCATCGGCGTAGCGGTCGGGGTCATCACCGAACTCCGCGAGGACCCGGGCGCCGAGGATCACACCGAGACCGGGTTGGCTGGTGAAGATCTCAGCGTCCGGGTGACGGCCAAAACGCTCGGCCACCACCACCCCGAGCGCGTCGATCTCAGACACGAGGGCGGTGATGACCCGGACCTCCGCGACGACGATCGCCGAGAACGCGTTCTGCACTGCGGTGCTCTGCCGCAGCGCGGGTGCGCGCAAGACGGCTTGGAGGTCCTCGACGCGTTGGTCGATCTTGCGCCGCTTCGCCCGGCGCAGGGCCACCACGATCCTCGCCTTCGACAGCTTTGCCGCGAGGTCGGGGTCCGGCGCCGCGGCGAGCAGCTCGAGGGACTCGGGTGCGTCGAGGTCCTCAAATGCTTGCAGGGCAGCGGGAAAGTACTCCCGCAGGGCGCTGCGCAAGCGCAGCAGGTGGCGGGTGCGATCCCAGATCAGCGACTGGTGCGCGCGGGCGACCAGCTTCAACGCCTCACCGTCATCGGAGTCACCAGCCACCGGGCGGTGGTGCGCACGGTCCAGGCGAACGATCTCGGCCAGGACGTGCGCGTCCCCGGCGTCGCTCTTCGCCCCCGACGTCGAATGCCGCTCGCGGTATCGGGCGGTGGACATCGGGTTGATCGCGAACACCTCGTAGCCGGCCGTGATCAGCGCCGCGACCCACGGCCCACGTTCGGTCTCGATCCCGATCTTCACCCGGCCCGCAACCTCCACCGGGTCGAGTTGGGACCACTCCGGCGGCATCGCCGTGGCGATCAGCTCATGCAGCTTGCTGAGCCCCTCAAGGCCCTCCGGAAGTCGCTTCTTCACCAGCCGCCGGCCCTCGCCGTCGAGGATCTCGACGTCGTGATGGTCCTCAGCCCAGTCGTCACCTACGAACAGCATCACTCCTCCTTCCGCGTGGACCTGTTCTCTCAGCAGCGTGGAGGAGACACCCGCGATCTAAT
>DATKTF010000146.1:0-3515 GCA_035531255.1 Cellulomonadaceae bacterium | reverse complement strand
GTGCAGCCTCCTGTGCCGGAGTCGCGTCACGTCGCCAGATCAGGTGCGGACCGCGCTCGTCTACCGCGAACAGCTCCGAACCGCCGCACGGGGCGAGGAACAGTCGCCCGGGTCCGGCCGGTCGGGCTCCGAGCTGGGTGTCGACGTCGCCGACGTGCGTGCTGCTGAGGACTGCGACATCCACGGAGAGTGCGCACAACGCTTCTATGCGCCGTCGCAGTGTCCGTGCTGACGCGCGCCGACCCCCGGCGGCGCCACCGTCCCAGTCGAACACGAGCGCCTCGTAGGTCCGCTCCAGCTCAGACACCGTTCCATCATCAGCGGGCCGAGGCGCAGCCGCCACAGGCGACGCTCCATGCGGTCTCGTGCGGTGGGCGGTGCCCGATGTCCGGACCTTCGACCCTGCGCGCCGCGCAGCCGGGCGGGCTAACGTCGGAACTGTCGTCGGTGGGGCGAGGTGCGATGCGTATCGGCTTGATTGCACCTCCGTGGGTGCCGGTACCGCCGGTCCGCTACGGCGGCACCGAGCAGGTCGTCGATGACCTCGCGCGCGCCTTGACGAGCCTCGGTCACGACGTCCGGCTGTTCACCATCGCAGAGTCCACCTGCCCGGTGCCGCGCGGCTGGTACTTCGAGAAGGCTGTGGACGCCATCGGAACCACCGTCCCGGAGGCGGCGCATGTGCTCGCCGCGTACCAGGACCTGGCGGACGTCGATGTCATCCACGACCACACGATCCTGGGACCGCTCGTTGCCGGACGTCTGTCCGGCCTGCCACCGGTCGTGGCCACCAACCACGGCCCGTACACCGCGGCGGCGCGTCTGATCTACCAGGAGGCCGCAAGGACAGCGTCCATCGTTGCCATCTCGCACTCCCAACGAGCCAGCGCCCCCGAGATCCCGATCACCGCGGTGATCCACCACGGCATCGACCTGGCGCGATACGCCTACGGCACCGGCGACGGCGACTACCTGCTCTTCGTCGGCCGCATGTCCCCCGACAAGGGCGTCCACCACGCAATCCGGATCGCCCGACAAGCGGGCCGTCGCCTGCTCGTCATCGCCAAGATGTGGGAGCACGACGAACGCGAGTACTACGAGCAAGAAGTCCGACCGCTCCTGGGTGACGACCTGGAGCTGCTGGACGAGATGTCAGCACCCGAGCGGATCGCAGTGATGCGTTCGGCCACAGCGGTACTCAACCCGATCTGCTGGCCCGAACCGTTCGGACTGGTGATGGTCGAAGCGCTCGCCTGCGGGACACCCGTGCTGGCGTTCCCGAACGGCGCCGCCCCCGAGATCATCGACGACGGCAAGACTGGCTTCCTGTGCACCGACGAGTCCGACATGGTCAACGCGCTGTCCCGGCTCGGGTCGATCAACCGACACGCCTGCCGAGCCGCCGCCGAGCAACGTTTCGACATGACCCGGATGGCCCACGACCACGAGCGACTCTACGAGCGGGTTGTGGCACGCAGCCACAGCACACCGAACCCACACCGCGCGGGATCCGGGACCCAGGTAGCGTGAAGTGGGCTGGGACCGTGGGGGCCGCCGCATCACGCACCAAAGGATCCGCCCGCTGCTCGTCACCAACGCCCGCGAGGTGACGACGGTTGCGTCTGCCTGCAGCGCAACCCGCTCGCGCGTGCCACGTTTGGCCTGTTCGTCACCATCAGACCCGTAATGCTTCAGTGCGTCACAGTGCGTCACAGTGCGTCTCGTTGCGTCTTGTCGCAGGTTGCTGAGGGTCGGTGGTCTGGGTGCCGAGCGCCTTCGAGATCCGTGTGTGGCCGTGCGAGCAGTAACCACCTTCGGCGGCAAGTGGCACGTTCTCTTCAACGCCATATATCGGGTGAGTGGGGTCGAAGGTCCTCGCAAGGAGATCGATGACCAGACATCGATCGCCTTCGAGCGTAGGCGCCGCCCATCATCAACGTGAGTTGCCGGCTGGTCTCGTGGCGGCTGGCGGGGGTCGGCCGGCGGGGGCACTGTTGAGTCGTGGCGAGTGAGCACGGTGCTGTCACGGGGGCGTGGCCGGCAGGGGCGACGCCGCCGGTGGAGGCGACCGAGCCGCTGCGGCTGTTGATGCGCGACCTGCGGAGCGAGCCTCGCGGTCTGTCCGAGCGTGAGGCCGCGCGCCGTCTGGTGGCCTTCGGGCCCAACGTGCTGAGCCGCGCCGGGCGACGTCATCCGGTCCTCGAGCTCGTCGACCAGCTGGTGCACCCGCTTGCGCTCCTGCTCTGGGTGGCCGCGGGCCTGTCGGTGATCACCCGGACGCCGGCGCTGTCCGTGGCGATCGTCCTGGTGATCGTGCTCAACGCCGTCTTCGCGTTCGTGCAGGAGCAGCAGAGCGAGCGGGCTGTCGAGGCGCTGAGCCAGTACCTGCCCCAGCGGGCCACGGTGCGCCGCGACGGGCAGCGCCACGAGGTGGCGGCGAGCGAGCTGGTCCCTGGCGACGTGATCCTGCTCACGGAGGGTGACCGGGTCTGTGCCGACGCCCGGTTGCTCGAGGGCGCGCTCGAGATGGACATCTCGACGCTGACGGGAGAGGGCCTGCCGGTGCTGCGGTCGGCCTCCGTCGTCGACCCGGGGGTACCACTGCTGGTCTCTCCGAACGTCGTGTTCAGCGGCACCGCCTGTACCGGGGGCGCCGCGGTCGCGCTGGTGGTGCGGACGGGGATGCAGACCGAGCTGGGTCGCATCGCCGCGCTCACCCAGCGCGTGGTACGCGAGCCGAGCCCGCTGGAGCTCGAGGTCCGGCGGGTCGCCTGGCTGATCGCCTCGGTCGGCCTGGTGGTGGCGTTGGCCTTCATCCCGCTCGGGGCCCTGCTGGCCGGGCTCTCCTTGGCGAACTCGGTGAACTTCGCCATCGGTCTGATCGTCGCGAACGTCCCCGAGGGTCTGCTCCCGACGATCACCCTGGCGCTGGCCGTGGCCGTGCGCGAGCTCGCTCGTAGCGGGGCCCTGGTCAAGCGGCTCAGCGCCGTGGAGACCCTCGGCTCGACGAGCGTGATCTGCACCGACAAGACCGGGACGCTGACGGAGAACCGGATGAAGGCCGTCCTGGTGTGGACGCCCGGCGGCGAGTTCTCCTTGGAGGACCTGGCGGGCGACGCCTCGGGGCGAACGCACCGTGAGCATCTCGCCGAGGTGTTCGCGACCTGCAACACCGCGGAGCTGGACCCCTCGCGGTCCGGGCGCGGGACGGGTGACTCGACCGACATCGCCCTGCTCGACGCGGCCCGACTGCTCGGCGCGGACGTGGACCCCGTGCGCCGGGCGGGCGGCAGGGTCCGGATGTTCCACTTCGACCCGCAGCTGCGGCTTATGACCACGGTGGACACCCAGCCGCGGGGCGCCGTCGTGCACACCAAGGGCGCCCCCGAGGAGGTCCTGGCCCGCAGCACCTGGCTCAAGGGTGCCGACGGGAACCTGCGCCGGCTCGACGACGCGGCGCGAGCCGAGGTGGCTGCGGCCGTCGAGCAGTACGCGGTGCGGGGGCTGCGGCTGCT
>DATKTF010000145.1:0-9134 GCA_035531255.1 Cellulomonadaceae bacterium | reverse complement strand
AGGCCGTTGGTCGGCTCGTCGAGGACGAGCAGCTCGCGGGGCGAGAGCAGCGCGTGCGCGATGCCGAGACGCTGCTTCATGCCGAGCGAGTAGGCCCGCACCTTCTTCCCCGCGGCGTGAGTCAGCCCGACCCGGTCGAGGGCCTCACCGACGCGAGCGGCGCGAGTCACCGGACTGGCCTCCCGGTCGGCAGCGTCCAGTCGATGCAGGTTCGCGGCACCGGAGAGGAACGGGTAGAACGCGGGGCCCTCGACCAGCGCCCCGACATGCGGCAGCACCGCGCGCTGGTCATGCGGCATCGACCGGCCGAGAACCGACACGGTCCCGCTCGTCGCCGACGCGAGGCCCAGCATCACCCGGATGGTCGTGGTCTTCCCGGATCCGTTCGGCCCGAGGAACCCGTACACGGCTCCCCGGGGGACAGCCAGGTCGATGCCGTCGACGGCGGCCTGGCGGCCGAAGCGCTTGGTCAGTCCGTGCGTCTCGATCGCAAGGGTCGCAGGTGGCGCACCCGTCGTCACCGACCGGCCGCCACGGCTTCGAGGCGATCGATCGGAACGGCTCCGACGAGCACCGTGCCGTCGGGCGCGAGCAGCACGCTGACGAGTGAGGTCGTCAGCGCCCGCCCGCCCGGCACGGCGTGCGTCAGCTCACCGATCAGCGGCGACGTGGCGGTCGCACTCGGCAACGCTCCCGACGGGAGTCGCATGACGGTCGACCACCCGGTGCCGCTGATCGTCGGTGCCGTCGCGGTGCTCCCGGCCACCGTTCCGGCGGACGACGGCGAACCCGCCCCGCTGGCCCGGTCAGGGAGGGTCTGCTGATGCACGGTGGCACCTGTCGGCGGCGTGAAATCGAAGAGTCCAGCAGGAGGCGTCGCGAGCGACAACGAGGTGAACCCGACCGAGAAGGCCGGCTTCGCCGCACCGCGCGCGAGAACCTGGACGCGCAGTGGCAGGCCGGTCTCGGAATCGACGGCGATCGACACCGAACCGATCAGCGTGTCCGAGGTCCGCGGCGTCAGCACGAGGTCGTACGCGGTGCGACCGGCGACGCGCGTGTCGCCGCCGACGCTGATCTGCGTGGACGGGTCGATCGCCGTGAGGAACCGGTCGGCGAGGTCGGCGGGCGTCGGCACCTCCCCTGGCACGGTGACGTGCCCGCCCGCTGTGCCGGTCGGTATCGACAGATGCGTGACCGTGCCGTCGGACGAGTCGTAGGTCCACACGTCCGACCCGTGACGCACCACGTCTCGCTCAGCCAGCTGCTCGAGCACCTGCACCCGGACGTTCGACGGTCCGTCAAGATAGACGCGCGCCGTGTGCGAGCCGGTGAGCAGATCGAGTGTGGCCCCGGCGCCGGACGCACCCGTCTGGACACCCGCCGGCAGCGCCGGGAGACCGAGCGCGGACGACTGCTCGACGGTCCCGGAGAGAGCGTTGACGGTGCAGTCGGCGACCATAGCCAGCACCTGCGCCGGGGACTTGTTCGGGAGATCGACGGCCGCTCCGGCGGTGGCCGCGCCGATCAGGCCGCTGACCCCCACCAGCGCCGGAACCACAGCAGCCGGAACCCAGTGCATCCAGCGACGCGTCATGTCGACCTTCCTCGTGCCAAAGACCCGATGGAGCGACGGTACGTCCGCTCGAGGCCGATCGCACGCATAGCCCGGTGAAGAGACCGTGCACGAGTGCGCGTGACCCGTGCCGGTTCAGTGACGAGCCGCTCGAGGCCGTCCGGGTCGTCACGACAGGAGGGTGCCGGCGTGGTCAGGGACATAGTTCTGGTCGTCCCGCGGCGGCCGGACGTAGCCGGTCGACGGCGGGCGCGGCGGCAGCTCGATCGGCAGCCGCTGCACCTCCCGGTAGTCCACGGTCGAGAGCAGGTGACTGATCATGTTGAGACGAGCCCGGCGCTTGTCGTCACTCTCGACGACCCACCACGGCGCCTCGGGGATGTCGGTGTGGACCATCATCTGGTCCTTCGCCCGCGAGTACTCCTCCCACCGGGTGATGGACTCCAGGTCCATGGGCGAGAGCTTCCATCGCCGCATCGGATCACCGAGCCGTGACCGGAACCGGGCCTCCTGCTCGGCGTCGCTCACCGAGAACCAGTACTTGCGCAGCAGGACACCGTCCTCGACGAGCATCCGCTCGAAGATCGGGCACTGGTGCAGGAACCGGTGGTACTCGTCGTTGGTGGCGAAGCCCATCACCCGTTCCACACCGGCACGGTTGTACCAGGACCGGTCGAACAGGACGATCTCCCCCGCCGCCGGCAGCTGTGCGACGTACCGCTGGAAATACCACTGGGTGCGTTCGCGGTCGCTCGGGGCCGGGAGCGCCGCGATGCGGGCGACACGCGGATTGAGGTATTGCGTGACGCGCTTGATCGTGCTGCCCTTGCCGGCCGCATCACGGCCCTCGAAGATCACCACGACGCGCTGACCCGTCGAGCGCACCCATTCCTGAAGAGTGACGAGCTCCGCCTGGAGCCGGAACAGCTCGGCCTCGTAGACCCTCACGGGGATCCGCTCGAGCACGGTCGTCTTCGGTGCCCTCGGGTGCGCGGGGACCTTCGGGGCCTTCGGGCTCTTCGCCATGCTTCGCATGCTACGACCGCGGCACGTCGGTGGTCCGGCTTTCGTCGCAACGGCTCGGGCTCGCGTGGCCGTGCGGTCGAGTCCGCGCGGTGGTCGCGCGTTCTCTCCCTCTCCACCGCCCGGACACGGTGGCTGGCTCTTGCCGTGCGGACGAGGCCCCAGGAGACTCTGGCCATGGCATCGCCGCGGATGGAGGACCCCGCAGCAGCGCAGCTGATCGAGATCGCCTGGACGTGGGCGTCCTCGTCGCTCGCGCACGGCCTCACGCCGGAGGAGCGCGACCGGTACCACCGCCTCCGTCGACAGGTCGACAGGGACATGTTCGCGACGGGCCGTGCTGTGCTGCGCCTGGTCGCCGGCGCACGGATGGATATCGAACCGCACGAGGTCGTCGTACGCACCACGTGCGCCCGCTGCGGGTCCACGAGCCACGGCGCTCCGACCGTCGACCCGGTCGACGGGGCGCGCGCCGCGCCACACATCAGCGTGACCCACGCCGCAGGTCTCGTCATGGTCGCCGCCACCGACGTCGGGCGCGTCGGCGTCGACTGCGAACCCCTCGCCGGCGCGCTCGTCCCCGGGTTCGCCGACGTCGCGCTGGCGCCGCAAGAACGGGCCTCGCTGACGGGCGCGCCTCCCGACGCTCTGCTGCGGACGTGGGTGAGGAAGGAGGCGCTCCTCAAAGCCGCAGGCCGGGGCCTTGAGACGGACCCGCGGGGGGTCGTCCTCAGCCCCTGGTGGGAGCCACCGCACGTGGTCGCGACCCCGAGCGGGACCTCGTCCGCCGGGTGGCAGCTGGTGGACGTGGACCCGGTCGTCGGCTTCGTGGGAGCTGTCGCATCAGCGTCGGCCCGGTCCGGCGCCCTGAAGCTCGCCGTCAGGCGGGTGGACCTCCGGCGGTCCGACGTCAGGTCAGCCCCGAGAGCGCAGGCAGCGCAGGGCGCATGAGCCACGCGTCGAACAGCGGGGTGAGGTCGCGATGCGCGCGCCGCTCGGCGCAGTCGACGAACATCTCGGTCGTGGCGGACCCGTGCCGGTACGTGCTCGTCCACGTGCGCAGCGTGGAGAAGAAGACGTCGTCGCCGACCGTCCGGCGCAGCGCGTGCAGCGTCAGCGCGCCTCGCCGGTAGACCCGGTCGTCGAACATGAGGTCCGGTCCCGGGTCGCCGACGAGAAGGTCCTGGGGAAGTCCATCGAGCATCGTCCAGGACCGGTCGGCGAGGACGTCGGCGTCAGGTCCGCCCGACCGCTCCGACCACAGCCACTCGGCGTAGCAGGCGAAGCCCTCGTGCAACCAGATGTGCTGCCAGTGCGCCGCTGTGACGCTGTTGCCGAACCACTGGTGAGCGAGCTCGTGCGCGATCAGCCGCTCGGACCCGCGCCGCCCGTCGACGTGGTTCGCGCCGAACACCGACATCCCTTGAGCCTCGAGCGGTATCTCCAGGTCGTCATCCGTGACGACGACGTCGTACCGCGTGAACGGGTACGGGCCGAAGAGGTCGTCGAACACCTGCAGCATCGATGGCTGACGGGCGAAGTCGTGCCGGAAGGCTGCCTCCAGTCGGCCCGGGAGAGCCGCGTGCTGGGGCACGTACCCGGTGTCGAGCGTGATCGTGGTGTAGCGCCCGATCTGCACGGTCGCGAGATACGGCGCCATCGGTTCCGTCTGCTCGTAGACCCATCGGGTTCGGCTCGCCCTCGCCGACCGGCTCGTCAACGTGCCATTGGCCAGCACCTGGTACGCCGACTCAGCCGTGACCGCGATCTGGAAGCTCGCCTTGTCGCTCGGGTCGTCGTTGCACGGGAACCATGACGGCGCCCCGTCCGGCTGACCGGCGACGATCACCCCATCGGTGAGCTCCTCCCAGCCGACCTCGCCCCACGGCCCCTCCGTCGGCCGCGGGTGCCCGCCGTACTCGATGTCGACCACCAGGCTGCTCCCGATGGCGAGCGGCGCATCCGGCACGATCGACAGCGCTCCACCGCGGTGGCTCCACCGCGTGACGCGGCGGCCGTTCACGGTGATCCGCGAGACCCGGAGCCCGACGAGGTCGAGCACGAAGCGGGAAGACGCCCGGGTGGCTGTCGCATGCAGCCGCGCCCGCGCGCTCAAGCGGTTGCTCGCGACCCGATAGTCCAGCTCCAGCTCGTACCGGGTGACGTGGACGCCGGCGTGGCCGTGCCGCGGCAGGTAGGGGTCGACCACGTCGCCCTGCCGCCCATCCGTCCGTGCCGCCGTCATGAGGTCCTCGCCGTCTCGGCGGCGGACGAGATCGGGTTGCCCCGCCACCGGGTACCGGCCGGGATCGCATCCCCCCGGAGCACGAGCGACGAGGCTCCGACGCTCGCGCCCGCCCCGATCGACGCGGCCGGGAGCACCACACCGTGGGGCCCGATGCTCGACGCCGCCTCGAGAACGACGGTGTCGAGACTCATGACCCGGTCGTGAAACAGGTGCGTCTGAAGGACGCACCCGCGATTGACTGTCACCGCGTCACCGAGAGACACCAGGTCGGCCTCGGGCAGCCAGTACGTCTCGCACCAGACCCCGGACCCGACATGGGCGCCGAGCGAGCGCAGCCACAGGTTCAGCACCGGGGTGCCGTACGACGCGAGGACGAACCACGGCACGGCCACCAGCTCGACGAACGTGTCGGCGAGCTCGTTCCTCCACACGAACACGCTCCAGAGCGGATGCTCGCCCGGCGTCACCCGACCGACCAGGAGCCACTTCGCGGCCGACGCCGTCGCCGCCGCAAGTGCCCCAGCGCCGAGGATCACCGCGGGCGCGGCCACGAGCACGAACGCGCCGTGATCGGCGAGCACGGCCACGAGCACCAGGGCGACACCGAGCGCCAGGGCGACCGTCACCATGGCCGGGACCACGCGGAGAGCCTCGACGAGGGCGCGTTCGACACGCGCGCGGCGCGCGGGCGCGAACGTCCCCGCCGGATCGGAGGCGACGACCGACCTGCGCAGCCGGACCGGCGGGGACCCGAGCCACGACGTCCCGGCCTTGGCACTCTCCGGTGCGGCCGAGAGCACAGCGACCAGACCTCGTTTGGGCACCTTCCGTCCGGGTGCGGTCATCCCCGAGTTCCCGAGGAACGCGCGCTTGCCGACCTTCGCCCGCTCGATCCGTAGCCACCCGCGACCGAGCTCGTACGAGCCGACGAGAGTGTCGTCCGCGAGGAAGGCGCCGTCTCCGACCGTCGTCATCCCCGGGAGGAGCAAGACCGTGGACGCCTCGACGTCGCGACCGACCCGAGCACCGAGCAGCCGTAGCCATGCGGGAGTGACCAGGCTCGAGTAGAGCGGGAAGAGCAGCGTGCGCGCCTCGTCCATCAGGCGAAGCGTGGCCCAGACCTGCCAGCCGACCCGACCCCGCACCGCGTGGTGACCGGCCTGCACCCCGATGCCCAGCAGGCGCACGCACACCACCGTCAGGAACGCGAGCACCACGAGCGCCGTCATCGTGGCGAGCGGTACCCGCTCGAGCTCCGCACCGGCGGCCGCGACCGCGGATGCGCTGTCTCGCACCGAGGGCCACAGGACGAGCAGTCCTGCCCCGCCGGCGACGAGCGGGAGCGCGGCGAGCACCGCTGCGGTGACCGCGTAGACCGCGACCCAGGACGACGCCCGCGGTGCGCGTTCGAGCGGCCAGTCCCGTGGAGCCGGACCGACGAAGACCGCCGGCGATCCTCCCCACTTCTCGCCCGGCGGGATGTGCTCCAGGACGGCGGAGCCCGGAGCCACCTCGGAGCCCTGGCCCACCCGGGCGCCGGGCGCGAGGATGCTGCGTGTCCCGACGGTCGCTCGTGCGCCGACGCGTACGCGCCCCACGTGCAGGACGTCACCGTCGATCCAGTGCCCGCTCAGATCGACCTCGGGTTCGATCGACGACTCGGGGCCCAGCGTGAGCAGGCCCGTCAGCGGTGGGAGCGAGTGGAGATCGACGTCCTCGCCGATCGTCGCGCCGAGCGCTCGTGCGTAGTGCGTGACCCATGGCGCACCCGCGAGGTTCTCGGCACCGGCGACCGTGGCGAACGACTCGACGAACCACAGGCGGAGGTGGACCGAGCCTCCACGGGGGTACTGCCCCGGGCGGAGCCGGCGGAGCAGCACCCGTGCGACGACGACCGTCGAGCCCATCCGCCCGAGCGGCGTGATGAGCAGCACCCAGCCGGCGAGCACCCACCACCACGACACCGTCGGGACCCACTCCACGCGACCGGTCGCCTGGGCGAGGTTCCCGATCGCGGCGACCCACGTCAACCACCGCAACCCGATGACAGCGGCGAGCGGTACGGCCAGAACGCTCTGGACGAGCTGCGCGCGCGACGGGACCGGGGCGACCGATCGACCCTCACGCGGGAGCGCAGGAGCGAGCTCGTCCAGACGGCGGGCCAGGTCGCCGACCCGGGGGTTCTCGTAGACGTCCGCGACAGTGACAGTCGGATACCGCTCACGAAGTGACGCGACGAGCTGCGCCGCCCCGAGGCTCCCTCCCCCGCTGTCGAAGAAGTCGTCCGCGGGGCCCGCCACCGCGGTACCGAGGACCCGTTCCCAGTGCTCGGCCAGCCATTCCGCGGTCCCAGAGAGACCTGCGGCGGAGACGGTCACGGCCTCGTCGACCCGTTCCAGCGGCCAGGCGAGGGCCTCGCGGTCCACCTTGCCCGAGCTCCGGGTCGGCAGCGAGTCGACCACCGCGACCAGCGGGACGAGCGGCGCGGGGAGCCGCTGCCGGAGCTCCCGCCGTGCGGCTGCGATGTCGATCGAGGCACCCGCCCGGACCACCACGTACCCCACGAGGACCTGGCTGCCGCCGGTCGTCGTGCGGACGGCTGCTGCCGCACCGGCGACGTCCGCGAGCTGCTGGAGCGCCGCATCGATCTCACCGAGCTCGATGCGACGGCCACCGAGCTTGACCTGATCGTCACCGCGGCCGACGAACACGAGCCCCTCAGGGTCGTAGCGCACCAGGTCACCGCTCCGGTAGGCCCGGTCCCATCCGAGCGACGCGACGGCTGCGAACCGCTCGCGGTCACGCTCGGGGTCCAGGTAGCGCGCCACCCCGACGCCCCCGATGACGAGCTCCCCCACCTCGCCCGGTCCGACCGGGACCCCGGCGTCGTCCAGCACCGCGAGGTCCCAACCGTCCAGGGCGTGCCCGATCCGCACCGGTCCGACACCTGTCATCAGTGCGGCGCACGCGACGACCGTCGTCTCGGTGGGGCCGTAGGTGTTCCAGACCTCGCGTCCCGCGACCGCGAGCCGAGCGGCCAGCTCGGCAGGGCACGCCTCTCCGCCGAAGATCAGCAGGCGCACCCGCGCGAGCTCCTCCGGACGCCAGAGGCCCGCGAGTGTCGGCACGGTGGAGATCACGGTGACGTCCCGCGCGACGAGCCACGGCCCCAGGTCCATGCCGGCCCGGACGAGAGCGCGTGGCGCCGGCACGAGGCACGCGCCGTGCGCCCACGCCAGCCACATCTCCTCGCACGACGCGTCGAACGCCACGGACAGCCCGGCGAGCACGCGGTCGCCGGGTCCGATCGGCGCGCCGGTGAGGAACAGCCTCGACTCGGCGTCGACCAGTGCAGCGGCGGATCGGTGGCTGACGGCAACCCCCTTGGGCGTCCCCGTCGAACCCGAGGTGAAGATCACCCACGCGTCATCCTCGGGGAGCGGGCGAGGCGTGCCGCCGGCCACGCCGCGCGAGGGCCGTCGGTGCTCGATCCCACCGTCCTCCACGAGGACGGCGACGACGTCCGCCTCGGCGAAGACGGTCGCGGCCCGCTCCTCCGGGTCGTCGACGTCCACCGGCACGTACGCGGCACCGGCTCGCAGGACCGCGAGGATCGCCACGTACAGCTCGTCGGTGCCCGACGGGATCCGGACACCGACGCGATCTCCCGACCGCACCCCCGCTCGCTGGAGCGCTCGGGCCCGCGCGTCGACGGCTCTCACGAGCGCCGCATAGGTGAGCGTCGCATGACCGTCGTCGATCGCCGGCGCGCCCGGGTGACGCGCCGCCGTCGCCGCGAGGATGTCGATCAACGTCCTGGTCGGAGCGGCGTGACCGCCCCGCATGAACCTCTCGTCGGCGAGGTCCACCCGCTCGGCCGCCTCATCCATCGCAGGTGCTCCGCTCGACCGGCCGGTCACTCACCCGGGCCCCCGTGATGCGACGCACTGCTCAGCCCCTGTGCTCGGTGGACGGTCGACGTGCGGGGTCGGGGAGTTCTCACGGCTTCCCCGCACGTGCCGCGCCCAGGATAGGCGCAGCGCCGTGCCTTGCCCGCCACGTCAAGGATGCCCGTTCGCGACGACGACGTGCACGTGCGGATCAGATGATGGGCCGGGGTGCTCGAACCGTCGGCGTCGTCAGTGCCGGCCCTTCGTCACCATGCGCATCATCCGCAGGTTGATCAGACCGAACCGCACGATCTGCAACGGTACAGAGGCCCGTCGCCTCAGGGTCCGGCGCGTCGGCAGGGGCGCGGCCGCGATGCGCTCGTCGATCGTCTCCATG
>DATKTF010000144.1:0-3162 GCA_035531255.1 Cellulomonadaceae bacterium | reverse complement strand
ACCGCACCCGCCCACCACGGTGCCGTCACGAGCGCGAGGACGGCACCGACGGCGCCGACGGCCAACGACGCGGCGAGGACGGGGACCCCCGGTCGACCGCCGGTCGGCGTCGCTCGCGTCCGCGCGACGTGCACCGATCGTGTGACCTCGCTCTGCAGACCGCCCAGCGTGCCGAACAGGAAGAACACCAGGCCCCAGAACGAGAGGAAGTCGGCGTTCTCGGGCCTGGTCAGCACCTTCGCCGCCAGCACCAGGACCCCGTAGCCGGACGCCGCGGCGATCAACGAGGCGATACCGACGCCGGTCGCCCCGCGCGCCGTGATGCCGGCGTCCGACGACGTCGGGACGGTCGGCTCCGCGGCTGTCACGACGACCAGCCGGCGGCCGCGAGATACGCGTCCTCGTGGGCAGCCGCGCAGGCCGCCCAGGTGAAGCCCCTGACCTGGTCGAGGCCGAGCTGCTGGAGCTCGACGGCCCGTCCGAGAGCTCGAGCCGTGCCGGCCGCGATCTCTGCCGGGTCCTCGGCGTCGAAGAGCTCGGCGGCGTCTCCGCAGACCTCGGGGAGCGAGCCTGCGTTCGATGCGGCAACCGGGCAGCCCGACGCCATGGCCTCGAGCGGTGGCAGCCCGAAGCCTTCGTACAGGCTCGGGAACACGAGGCACGAGGCCGTTCGGTAGAGCTCGTGTAGCTCGTCCCGGGTGACGAGCCCGCGGACGTCGACCCAGTCGGGCACCGTCCCGATCGCGTCGAGACCGCCTCCGGTGAGGACGAGGCGTAGCCCCGGGACGTCCTGCCTGAGCAGCGTCATCGCCTCCACGAGGCGCTGGTGGTTCTTGTGGGGCCATCCGCGAGCGGGGTAGAGCACGAACGGCTGGCGCGGGCCGAGGTTCGGGGTGAACGCCGAGGCGTCGACGCCCAGGTGGGCGACCGTGATCTTCTCCGGGTCGATGCCGAGCCTGTCGACGATGCTCTGCTTCGCGAAGGCGCTGATCGTCACGATCCGGTCGGCGCGGCGCGCCGCGTGGTCGTAGTACCGGCGGCGGTACAGGCGTTCGGCGCGGGAGAACAGGTGCGGGAGGTCGAGGTGCTGCACGTCGAGCAGGCTCTGCACGAACGCCACGTCGGTCGGGGGCCACGGCACCGGTGCGGTGAACGGATAGTGGATCACGTCGACGGGTCGCATCGCGTCGAGGACCGATCGGCGGTGCGTCGCGAACCGGATGAGCGTGCGCACGCGATCAGGCGTGGACGGGCCGCCCGTCACCGTCGGCGCGACGTGTTCTGCGATGCCCGCGCTGAACCCGGCGGCGATCCGTGCCACGTGCGCGGTGGCGCTCACTCTCGTCGATCCGGCGAGCTCTCGCGTCAGCTCCCGCGCGTAGGTCTCGCTGCCACCCATGCCCCCCGGGACGAGCGTGAGCATCGCCAGCGCGACGTCGAGCGGGCGTGATCCTGCTTCGTCGCCGTCCGTCGCCCTCCCGGGTTCCGCCACCACTCCTCCTTCGTCGTGCGGCTCCGCGTGCATGCGTGCCGTGACCGGCGCGCGGCCGGGCTCCGTGCCGCCGGTGCGCCGTCGAGAGCGTCGGGTTCCTCCGTGCAGCGCCCCTAGTCTGGACCATGGACCACCCACCCGACCCGGAGGTCACCGCCCGATGCCCCTCGACATCCTCGTGCCCTTCTGGGGCGACCCCGGTCTGCTGCGGGAGACGGTGGCCAGCGTGCTCGCCCAGCGCAGCGGCGACTGGTTGCTGACGGTCGTCGACGACGCGTACCCGGACCCTGCCGTGGCGGACTGGTTCGCTGCTCTCGACGACCCGCGGGTGCGCTACGTGCGCAAGCCTGTCAACGAGGGGATCACCGCGAACTACCGCACGTGCGTGTCCCTGGCCACCCAGGAGGTCGTCGTGATCCTCGGGTGCGACGACGTCCTGCTGCCCACGTACGTCGACGTCGTGCTGGCGGCGCACGCGGCGTTCCCGGACGCGTCGGTCGTCCAGCCCGGGGTCCAGGTCATCGACGAGAACGGCGTGGTCGTCGCGCCGCTCGCAGACCGCATCAAGCAGGGTGTCGTCCGTCCACGGGCGCGTGCGCCGCGGCTGCTCTCGGGGGAGGCGCTGGCCACCAGCCTCCTGCACGGCGACTGGCTCTACTGGCCGTCCTTGGCGTTCCGACGGGAGGTCCTCCACGAGACCGAGTTCCGTGACGGGATGCCCCTCATCCAGGACCTCGCGATCGTCCTCGACATCGTGATCGGTGGGGGATCCCTGCTGCTCGAGCCCACGGTGTGCTTCCACTACCGCCGGCACCGAGCCAGCGCGTCCTCGGCCTCTCTCCTCGACGGGACCCGGTTCGCGGGTGAGCGGGACTACTTCCGGCTCGCTGCGCAGCAGGTCGCCGCCCGAGGGTGGCGGCGGGCGGAGCGCGCGGCCAGGCTCCACCTCACGTCGCGTCTGCACGCGCTGTCCCTCGTGCCACGAGCGCTCCGCACCGACCGACGGCACGTCCGGACCCTGCTGCGACATGCGGTCGAGCAGTCACGGGTGTGACCGTCGTGAGCGTGCAGACGGCGCGTGAGAGACTTCCGCGAGATCCGTGTCCACCCCGTCGAGAGGGTTTCGTGTGACCACCGCCGATACGTCGAGCGCCGAGCGCGGTACCTGTCTCGTCACTGGGGGAGCAGGGTTCATCGGCACGGCGATGTCCGGGGGGCTGGTCTCTCGATTCGATCGCGTCGTGGCGATCGACAACCTGCACCCGCAGATCCACCCGCGCCCTGAGAGGCCGACCGAGCTCGACCCCGCGGTCGAGCTCGTCGTGGGCGACGTCACGGACCCGTCGGCGTGGGACGCGCTCCTCGACACCGTCAGGCCCGACGTGGTCGTGCACCTGGCGGCCGAGACGGGCACCGGGCAGTCGCTGGCCGAGTCGACCCGGCACGCGATGACCAACGTCGTCGGGACCACGCAGATGCTCGACGCGCTGCGACGGCACGACTCGATGCCGCGGCGGATCGTGCTGTCCAGCAGCCGTGCGGTCTACGGCGAAGGGGCGTGGCGCGACGTCGCCGGTCAGCTGTACTACCCCGGGCAGCGCACGGCCGAGATCCTCGAGCGCGGCGAGTGGGACTTCCCCGGGTCGCAGCCGGTCGCGATGGCGGCTGCG
>DATKTF010000143.1:0-5344 GCA_035531255.1 Cellulomonadaceae bacterium | reverse complement strand
CCTCGCTCTCGCTCCGACGTGCGACGGCGGCGACGTCCTCCACCAGGACGGACGCCTCGACCTCGCCGAGGGCTCCGTCGGGGTGGTCCCGCAGGACGGTTGCGACGCACCCGAGAGCCGCAGCGGCCGTCCTGAGCTCGGACTCGCGCAGCGTCGCGAGGTCCGCGGTCGAGCCGTGCAGCGTCGACGCCTCCCCGTGCGTGAGGCACAGCACCGTCACGGACGCGCCTCGCGACACCAGGGAGTCGATCACCGCACCGAGACCGAACGACTCGTCGTCGGGATGCGCCACCACGACGAGGACGGAACGCCACCTGGGAAGTGCCTCCGGTGCCGCCATGGGACTCCTCCTCCGCGCGGTCCCCCGGGAGGTCGATCGCCGCGTCATCGCCCCGCGGTCCCGGACTCGAGCCACGACCCGAACTCTCCGGCAGGAGCCGGCCTGAGGAAAAGGTAGCCCTGCAGCCCGTCGGCGCCGAGCTCGTGCAGCAGCCGCCGGTGCTCCTGCGTCTCGACCCCCTCGGCGATCGTTCTCACGCCCATCTGGTGTGCCATCGTGATGATCGCCTCGGTGACGGCACGGTCCTCGCGGTTCACCGTCGCACCGAGGACGAACGACTTGTCGATCTTGACGATCTGGACCGGGAGCGCGCGCAGCGTGGTCAACGACGAGTACCCCGTCCCGAAGTCGTCGATCGCGATCGTCACACCATGACCGGAGATCGCGAACAATCGCTCGATCGCGGCCGGCGAGGAGATCATCACCGTCTCCGTGAACTCGAGCACGAGCTGCTCGGGTGGCCACGAGAACACCCGCAGGCATCGGATGACCTCGTCGACGAAGGCGTCGTCGTCGAGCTGCAGGGCGGAGACGTTGACGTGCATCGCCAGCGTGCGCGAGGGGTCGAGCGCGCGCCAGCGGACGGCGTCGGCACAGGCCTGCCAGAGGACGTAGGTACCGATGCCGCCGATCGCGCCGGTCCGTTCCGCGACCGGGATGAACGTGTCCGGGTACTGCAGCCCGCGCTCCGGGTGGCGCCATCGGACGAGCGCCTCGACGGCTGTGCACCGCTCACCATCCGGCGTGACGACGGGCTGGTAGTGGACCTCGAGCTGACCGGCGTGGGCCGCCGCGGCCAGCTCCCGTTCGAGCTCGAGCCTCGCGGAGCTTCCCGCGTCACGCGCGCCGTCGAAGACGTGCACACTCGACGTGCGGTCGGCCTTGGCTCCGTACATCGCGACGTCGGCCCGGTGTACCAGCTCCTCGAGGTCGACCCCGTCCGCCGCCGTCGCGATGCCGACGCTGATGCCGAGCTGCACGGCCCGACCGTTGACGCGCGCGGGTCTCGCGATCGCGGCCACGACCCGGTCGGCGACGGCCTTCGCTGTCGTGACGTCCGCTCCGGGAAGCACGACCGCGAACTCGTCGCCGCCGATGCGTGCGCACACGTCGTCGGGTCGAGTCGCCTCGTCGAGCCGGGTCGCGACCTCGCGGAGCAGCTCGTCGCCGTCCCGATGTCCGAACACGTCGTTGACGTCCTTGAAGTCGTCCAGGTCGACGAACAGCACGGCGACCGGCTCGACGGGCTCAGCGGCGAGCGCCTCGGCGAGGACCGCGGTGAACGTCGCCCGGTTCGCGAGCCCGGTCAGCCCGTCATGCGCTGCTTGTCGGGTCAGGTCGTGGTGCACCGCGCTGTTCCGGTAGCCGAGCGCGATCTGGTTCGAGAGCCCGTCCAACGCGCGCGCCGCCTCGGCCGGGACACCGTCGGGGCCGCCGAAGACCAGCCACGCGGTGCCGAGTCGGTGCGGGATCGTCGGCGCCGCGAACCCGGTCCACGCGCACCGCTCCCCGGCGGCCTCGTCGAGCTCGCGGTGACCGCGGGTCCCGGGACCCCCGATCGCGTCCCGGAGGTTGCCGAGGACGTGCGGCGGCAACGAGTCCGGCAGCAGGTCGAGCCCGAGGGATCGACCCTCGACCTCGACCACCGCGCCGAGGTCACGCACCTTCATCACCCGAAGACCGGGCACGCACCGGCAGATCCGCCCGATCGCCTCCCAGCCCAGCGCACGGATCTCCGTCGCGTCCGTCGTCCTCAGCAGCTCGGCCCCGAGCCAGATGTGCACCGCGTCGAGCAGCGTCGCGCGCTCGCGTTGCTGGATCGTCTCAGCGAGACGATGGCCGACGACACCCGTGATGATCATCGTCGGGACGATCGCGACGAGCGGCGCCAGAGCGAGCGGCATGGCCTCGCGATGCGTCATCGGCCACAGGACGACGACCGACGCCATCGCCATGGAGTAGAGCGCGACCCGGAGCACCACCCGGCGACCGCTCCCGTACAGCGAACGGAACCAGAGGGCGGCGAAGACGAGTGGGAGGATCACCTCCGGGTCGGGACCGGCCAGGGCGATCGCGGCGAGCGCGAGCGCGTCGACGAGGTCCATCCGCACCAGGGCGCGCCCACGCCGGTAGCCGAGTGCCCACGAGAGACCGAGCGTCATGCCTCCCGCCAGTGCGCCCAGGAGCGGAAGACCGCGCTCGGTCGCGACCGGGCCGAGAAGGGACAGCGGGAGCGAGATCAGCGCGAGTGCCACGAAGAGGCGTCGCGTGACGTCGAGGATCTCGTCCTGGGAGCCGGGTCGGGTCCACCAGCGCCTCGACGGCCGAGCGCCGGGCACGGATGCGTTCGACCGCACACCCGGGTCGACGTCCTGGCGACCGTCGCCGTCACGACCACGAGCTCCGTCGGCAGCATCGGGTGTGCTGCCGGGCGCGGCGGGCTCCCGCACCGGAACGGGACCTCGACGGCGCGTCGCGGGTCCGGGGACCCGGAGCGTGGGCGCCGCGTCGCTCCGCGCCCGGATCTGCGACACACCGCTCCCTTCGTGTCGTGCCACCCGCTCCCGCGGCCCCACCCGCCGGCGTCGCGCGCCGAGGTGCCGACGCGCCACGGGGGGCGCCGTCTCCGACGGTTGTCGGCACACGGCCCGGTCGACTGGAGCACGGGGCCCGACTCCGGGGAAGGTTCACCCGCTCACCCCCGACTGGAGCTCGCGTCGGGGTGGTGCGAGCCTGGTCCCCGAGCCACAGGTGCGAGCGGCGCACCGCGGGCTCGCTGCCGAGAGGACCTCCGATGCTCGCCAACTCACCAGCCTTCAGCGGCTTCGCCGTCGACGACGTCCCCGCCGCCCGGCAGTTCTACCGGGAGGTCCTCGGACTGCCGGTGACCGAGGACCACGGCATGCTCCGACTCCACCTGCACACCGGGGCCGACGTCCTCGTGTACCCGAAGCCGGCGCACACCCCCGCGTCGTTCACGATCCTCAACTTCCCGGTCCCGGACATCGAGGAGGCGGTCGCCACCCTCACGGCGCGCGGCGTCGTCTTCGAGCACTACACCGGCACGCCCGGAGAGACGGACGAGGCGGGGATCTTCCGCCGGGGCGGACCGCTGATCGCCTGGTTCACCGATCCCGCCGGGAACGTGCTGTCCGTGATCCAGGAGTGAGCGCGCGGGCCCGATCGACGTGCCGGTGCGAGGCGTCCTGCCTCACGCGACGCCCGCGCTAGCCGAGCGAGAGCGCCGTCCACGAGACCGGAGGCAGCGTGACCGTGACCTGATCCGCCGACGCGACGGCGGTCACGTTCGGCCGGAGACCCACGCGGTCGGGATGCTCCAGCGTGTTCTTCGCCCCGATGTCGTCGTCGCTCAGGGTCTCCGAGCTGAGCACCCGGACCGGACCGAGGGCCCGGATGTCGATCGTGACCTCGGCAGGCTCGTGCTGGCTCCGGTTGACCAGGAACACCGCGGTGCGGCCGTCCGTGGCGTCATGCGTCGCGACGGCGTCGACGAGACCGACCTCGCCATGAACCTCGGTCTGGTACGTCTCCGTCTCGAGCCGTACCTCCAGGGCGTCGCCTGTCGCGAGTCGCGACGTGAGCGCGAACGGGAAGAACGTCGTCTGCCGCCAGGCCGGCCCACCGGGCTCCGTCATGATCGGGGCGATCACGTTGACGAGCTGCGCGAGCGAGGCGGACGTCACGCGGTCGGCGTGCCGCAAGAGGGAGATGAGCAGGTTGCCGAACACGACCGCGTCGGTCACCGAGTACGCGTCCTCGAGCAACCTCGGCGCCACGGGCCAGTTGTCGATCCCGTCGATCCGGTCGACGTTCTGGTACCGGTCGATGTACCAGACGTTCCACTCGTCGAACGAGATGTTGATCGTCTTGTCGCTGCCGTTCACCGCCTTGACGTGGTCGGCCGTCGCCACCACGGACTCGATGAAGTGGTCCATGTCGGCCGCCGAGGCGAGGAAGCTCCCGAGGTCGCCGTCCTTCTCCTCGTAGTAGGCATGGCACGAGATGTAGTCGACGTCCTCGTAGCTGTGGGTCAGGACCACCCGCTCCCACTCACCGAACGTCGGCATGTGCGCACTGGACGACCCGCACACGACGAGCTCGACCGACGGGTCGAGCTGTCGCATCGCCTTGGCCGTCTGCGACGCGAGCTTGCCGTAGTCGTCTGCCGAGCGGTGCCCCAGCTGCCACGGACCGTCCATCTCGTTGCCGAGGCACCACATGCCGATCGCGAACGCGTCCTGCCGGCCGTTCGCGATCCGCTTGTCCGACAATGCGCTGCCCGACGCGATGTTCGTGTACTCCAAGAGGTCCAGCGCCTCGACGGTGCCGCGAGTTCCCAGGTTGACCGCGAGCATGAGCTCGCTCCCGACCTTCTCGAGCCACGACGCGAACTCGTGCAGACCGATCTCGTTGGTCTCGGTCGAGTGCCACGCGAGGTCGAGCCGCCGCGGGCGCTGCTCCCGCGGCCCGACGCTGTCCTCCCAGCGGAACCCGGACACGAAGTTGCCCCCCGGGTAGCGGATCGTGGAGACGCCGAGCTCCTTGACCAGGGCGATCACGTCGCTGCGGAAGCCCTCGGCGTCCGCGGCCGGGTGCCCGGGCTCGTAGATCCCGTCGTACACGCATCGCCCCAGGTGCTCGACGAACGAGCCGAAGAGGCGGCGGTTGACCGCACCGACGGTGAAGGCGGGATCGATGGTGAGGCGTGCGGCAGGCATGGGCATCCTTCTGAGACGGGCGAGGTGGAGCGGGAGACAACGTGCGACGTGGCCGAGCGGAGGCGCGCTGCTACTTGAGGGCGCCGACGGCGAGACCGCCACGCCAGTACTTCTGCATCGAGAGGAACGCGATCACGAGCGGGATCACCGAGACCAAGGAGCCGACGATGATGAGGCCCCAGAGCGAGTGCCCACCGCTGTTGTTCGCCGACGCCTGGCCCTGCCAGAGACCGAGCCCCACCGTGATCGGGAACAGGTTCGTGTT
>DATKTF010000142.1:0-5422 GCA_035531255.1 Cellulomonadaceae bacterium | reverse complement strand
CGGTGCGGTGCTGATCGCCGTCGCCGTCCTCGTCGGGTCCCCCCTGGACTGGTGGCCGATACCGGCGGGAGCCCTTCCCGGTACGTGAGCCCACGACCGTGGGAGCGGCCTCGACCGGGTTCCAGGGCCACCCCGTACGCTGGCGCCATGCGCGTCAGGGCAACCTCGATCGCGGCCCACGGTGCCCGCCGTGCGGTCGGTGCCGTCGTGGTGCTCACCGCATTCGTGGGGCTGACCGCGCGCGCTCTCGGCTGGGGTCAGGTCGTGCTCGACGCCTGTGTGCCTGTCACCGGGCCGGTGGGCCTCCTCGGCCTGCACCTGTCGCTGCTGAGGGACTCCGCGAGCTGTCCGGAGGGGACCCTTGCGGTCACCCCGGGCGGCGGCGTCGTCGCGAGCGTGGCGCTCGGCACCTTGCTGGTCGCCCTCATGCTGCTGGGCGGCGGCGTGACGTTGACCGGCCTCGTCGCGCGCGCCGTGCGGGTCGCCCAGCGCACGCTCGCCGCCGTCGTGCCCCGCCGACCCGTCGACGCCCGGACCGTCCTCCGTCCGGTGGCCTCGTGCCCGGTGATCGGCCCCGTGCGTTCGTGGATCCCGGCGCGCCGGACCCATGGTGCGCACCGGCACCGTGGTCCTCCCGTCGTCGTGGCATGAGACGCAGCCCACCACCCTGAACTCTGGAAGACGGAACGAGGAACCCCATGCCGAACGACCCGCGCCCCACCAAGGCGCAGCGCCGAGACGAGGCGCGAACCAAGGCTCTGCAGCTGCGCGCGGAGCAGAAGAAGAAGGAGCGTCGCAACCGCACCCTCGCGATCAGCGGGCTCGGTGTCGCGGTGCTCGCGCTCGTGGTCGTCGTCGTGTACATCCTCGGGCAGGGCAACAAGTCGCTGCTCGCTGACGTCGCACGCCCCGCGGGGACCACGATCACGGGCGGCATCCCGGTCACCAAGGGAGAGCCGGCGGCCCTGTCCGGCGACGCGATCAAGACGACCACCGGTGTTCCCGTCGTGTCTGTCTACGCCGACTTCATGTGCCCGAACTGCGGAAACTTCGAGAAGGTCAACCACGCCGATCTCGACGCCCTGCAGGCGGCCGGGACCATCGTGCTCGACTACCACCCGATCGCGATCCTGGACGCGTCGTCGACCACCAACTACTCGACGCGGGCCGCGCAGACCGTCGCCGCGGTCGCGAACGGTGACCCGGCGCACTTCGTCGCCTACTGGGATGCGCTCTTCACGAACCAGCCGACCGAGGGCAGCGCCGGGCTCAGCGACGCCGAGCTCGCCACACGTGCGGTGGCCGCCGGCGTGAGCCAGTCCGTGGTCGACAGCTTCAGCAAGGGGACGTACACCCCCTGGGTCACCAAGGCGACCGAGCAGGCCACCACCAAGGACGGGGTCCAGGGAACGCCGACGGTCCTCATCGACGGCACGGTGTGGAACGGGAACTGGTCCACGGCCGGTGTGCTGAAGTCGGCCATCGAGGCCGCCGCCAAGGGCTGATCCCGCCCGACGGGCGGACCGCACGGGCCGTGCGGCGGCATCGGTAGTCTGTACCGGGGTCGCCGCGCACCGTGCGGTCCTCCCGTGCCGCCGTAGCTCAGTGGTAGAGCACCCGCCTTGTAAGCGGACGGTCGTCAGTTCAATCCTGACCGGCGGCTCCCACCGTGCCGGGCGGCACCTGCGGTCCGGCGCAGCGTGGTCGACGACGACTCTCTCGCCCGGCAGGGCCGCAGGTCCGCGCGATCGGACTCACTCGGCCGTCGGCACGTCCACGAGCGGAAGGTCCAGCGCCGGCGCGAGCTCGGGACGCTTCGCGATCCGGGTGTCCCCGGAGGAGCGCCCCTGGAACCGTCGGGTCATCCACGGGACGACGTGCTCGTGGACCCACTCGGCATCGTCACGCAGCTGCTGCACGCGCGGTGGCGCGGGTAGCGCGGTGAGCGGCTCGTCCCACCGGGGGTCGTCCGGGCTCAGCCCGAGGGCGACGAGCGCGGCCTGCGCGACCCGACGGTGACCCTCGGTGGTGAGGTGGATGCGGTCGTCGCTCCACATGCGCCAGTCGCGGAGCGACCTCATGCCCCACAGGTCGACGACGACCGCGCCGTGCCGTCGCGCGATCGACCAGACGTGCGCGTTGAGCACCGCGACCCGGTTCCGTGTCCGCCGCACGAGCGGGCTGTCCGCTGTGTCCACTCCGGTGGCCAGGAGCACGTCCGCTCCCGCGCGACGGAACCGCACCACGGCCGCCTCGAGGTCGCGCGCGAGACGGTCGGGGTCCGCCGTGGGACGGAGCAGGTCGTTGCCGCCACCGACGAGGCTCACCAGGTCGGGCGCGAGCGCGAGCGCCGCGGGCACCTGCTCGCGCAGGATCGGTCGCAGCAAGCGGCCGCGCACCGCGAGGTTCGCATATGCGAGGGGTTGCGCGCCCACGGCGTGCTGGCGCGACGCGAGGTGGCCGGCGAGCAGGTCGGCCCACCCGCGGCATGCGCCGACGTCGGTCGGGACGTCCCACAGCCCTTCGGTGAACGAGTCGCCGAGCGCGACGTAGCGGGCCCATGGGGGAGGTGGCGTGCCGGGAGGCGTGGGACGTGGCATGGCGGAGGACGAGATGGTGTCGTGCGTGGTCACGGGTCCAGTCTGCGCCGTCGGGGCTGAGACTGTCAGGACAGCCGCCAGTCGACCGGCCCGCAGCCCTGCGCGGCGAGCAGGGCGTTCACGCGCGAGAACGGGCGTGAACCGAAGAACCCACGGTGCGCGGAGAGCGGGCTCGGGTGCACGCTCGCGACGAACGGCACGGAGCCGAGCGCGGGGACGAGCGACTGCGCGTCGCGTCCCCAGAGGATCGCGGCGAGCGGTCCACCGCGCGCGACGAGCGCATCGACCGCTCGGAGCGTGATCTGCTCCCAGCCCTGTCCGCGGTGCGATGCGGGTGCACCGGGCGCGACCGTGAGCACCCTGTTGAGAAGCATCACGCCCCGGTCTGCCCACGCGCTGAGGTCCCCCGACGCCGGCGGTGCCAGCCCGAGGTCGGTCCCGAGCTCGGTCACGATGTTCGCGAGCGACCGGGGGAGCGGTCGTACATCCGCCTGGACGGAGAACGAGAGCCCCATCGGGTGGCCCGGCGTCGGGTACGGGTCCTGGCCGACGATGAGCACGCGGACGTCCGCGAGTGGCCGTCGGAAGGCGCGGAAGACGTCCGACCCGGCCGGGAGGTACCCTCGTCCGGCGGCGATCTCGGCCCGCAGGAACGTGCCCATCGCACGCACCTGCGGGGCGACCGGGAGCATCGCCGACGCCCAGTCGGGGGACATCAGGCCGGACAGGTAGGCGAGACCCTCGTCGGTCCCGGCGGGCGACTGGTCTGGTGGGTGGTGAGGACTGTCCACCTGGTGAGAGTAGTCGTCGGAGGCCACGGTCTCGGTGGTCGGGGAGGACTGCTCGGGGGAATGACAGCCGTGTCATTCGGTCCTACGATGAGGGGCGTCGGTGCAGGTGTTCCGCACCAGGCGCAGCAGCGAGCAGGAGGATCCATGGAAGCCACGGTGACGACGGTCCGCGAGGACGCGCGTGAGGCCGGCGATCTCTCGGAGCGTGACCAGCAGGTCCTCGCCTTCGAGCGTCAGTGGTGGAAGTACGCCGGTGCCAAGGAGCAGGCGATCCGCGAGCTGTTCGACATGTCGGCGACCCGGTACTACCAGGTCCTGAACGCCCTGATCGACTCGCCGGCCGCGCTCGAGCACGATCCGATGCTCGTCAAGAGGCTGCGCCGGATGCGCTCGACGCGCCAGCGCGCGCGAACTGCCCGCCGTCTCGGCGTCGATGCGTAGTCGCGTCCGTTAGCCTGTCGGGCGTGAGCAAGGCCAGATACCCCTACCCTGCCGACGAGTTCGACGCCGTCGACGCCCACGCCGGGCCGCGCGGCGTCCATCGTCGGGCGCGCTCGGTCTGGACCCGCGTGTGGCCGTTCCTGCTCGTGATCGTGCTGTTCCCCGCGATCGCGTACGGCATCGTCACGCTCCTGACCGGGACGGACATCGGCCAGTCCGTGGGCTCTGGACTGCCGTCCGTGGGGGTGACCGGCACCGCGGAGCCGTCGACACCCGCGACAGCTGCCACGAGCGCGTCTCCGGGTACGACCACGACGGCGCCGACGACGACCCCGCCGGCGGCCCCCAACCTGCACACCGCGGTGGCGGTCTACAACGCGACGAAGACGAGCGGGCTCGCCGCCAAGGGTGAGACCGCGCTGAAGAACGCCGGCTTCACGACGATCACCACCGGCAACTACCCGGGTACGGCACCGGCAACGTCCACCGTCTACTACGCGACCGCGACGCTCGAGGCCACGGCGCGTGCCGCGGCGGCCGCTCTGAAGATCACCACCGTGACCCTCGACCCGGCCAAGGCGGGCAGCACGATCGCTGTCGTCCTGGCGAAGGACTACACGCCCTGAGCCGGCCGCCCGCGGGAACCAGCGGGAACGGCTCGCCGGTCTCCCGTGGGCGCGACGGGACCCACTAGGCTCACCCGACAAGCGCCGCCGTCCGGGTGTCGACCGGGCGGACGCGGCGCGAACTCGATCCGAGGAGAGTGGCATGGCTCAGGGCACCGTCAAATGGTTCAACGCGGAGAAGGGCTACGGGTTCATCACCCCGGCGGCCGGAGGGAACGACCTCTTCGTGCACTACAGCGCGATCCAGACGGACGGGTTCCGCACTCTCGGCGAGGGCCAGGACGTCGAGTTCGAGCTCGGGCAGGGGAGCAAGGGCCCGCAGGCCGAGCAGGTCCGACCCCTCTGAGCCCTGACGTCGTGGTCGTCGGCAGCGGGCCGAACGGGCTCGCGGCCGCGGTCACGTGCGCACGTGCCGGGTTGGCCGTGCTGGTGGTCGAGGCGCAGCCGGACCCCGGCGGTGGTGCCCGGACCCTGGACCTCGGGCTCGCGCCGGGTCTGGTGCACGACCTCTGCTCGGCCGTGCACCCGTTGGCGGTCGCCTCGCCGTTCCTGCAGGAGCTCGACCTCGCCGCGCGCGGGGTCGAGCTGCTCCACGCGGAGGCCGCGTACGCGCACCCGCTCGACGGGGGCCGGGCGGGTCTCGTCTTCCGGTCGCTCGACCGGACCGTGGACGGGCTCGGCGTCGACGGACATGCCTGGCGACGCCTGCTGGGACCGTTCGTCGACCGGGCGGACGCGCTCGTGGAGGCGGTCCTCGGCGACCGCGCGCGACTCGGCGGGGGGCCGCTCGCGCACGGCCCGACCGCCCTGCGGCTCATCGCCGGGCTCCTCGAGCAGGGCACCGTCGCGGCCGGCGCGCGGTTCCGCGCGGACGTGGCGCCGGCGCTGCTGACGGGGGTCGGCGCCCACGCGAACGTGCGCCTCCCGTCGCCGGCCGCTGCCGGAACGGCGCTGATCCTCGCGG
>DATKTF010000141.1:0-7835 GCA_035531255.1 Cellulomonadaceae bacterium | reverse complement strand
TCGCGACCGGGATCGTCCAGGAGTTCCAGTTCGGGATGAACTGGAGCGAGTACTCCCGGTTCGTCGGTGACGTCTTCGGCGCACCGCTCGCGATGGAGGCGCTCGCCGCGTTCTTCATCGAGTCGACCTTCCTCGGCCTGTGGATCTTCGGTTGGGACAAGCTGCCGAAGAAGATCCACCTCGCGACGATCTGGCTCGTGGCGTTCGCGACCAACCTGTCCGCGTACTTCATCCTCGCCGCGAACTCGTGGATGCAGCACCCCGTCGGTGCCGAGCTCGTCAACGGCCGCGCGCAGATGACCGACATCGGCGCCGTTCTCCGCAACCCGACGCTCCTTGCGGCGTTCCCGCACACGATCACCGCGGCCCTGCTGACGGCAGGGACGTTCGTCGCCGGCATCGCCGCCTGGCTGATGGTGCGCGCCGCCCGCGGGAAGAAGCTCGATCTCGCGGGGCTCTACCGACCTGCCGTCGTCCTCGGCGTGATTGCGATGCTGATCGGCGGCGTCGGCCTCGGGCTGACCGGCGACCAGCAGGGCAAGCTCATGTTCAAGCAGCAGCCGATGAAGATGGCGGCCGCCGAGGCCCTGTGCGAGAGCACCGACGGTGCGAGCTTCTCGATCCTGGCCATCGGCGACCTGTCGAACGCCTGCACCGGCGTCACGCACGTGATCCAGATCCCCGGTCTGACGTCGTTCCTCGCCTCGGGCAACTTCAGCAGCCACCTCGAGGGGGTCGACAACCTCCAGAAGACCTACGAGCAGAAGTACGGCACCGGACAGGACTACTCGCCGAACCTGGCGGTCACCTACTGGTCCTTCCGACTGATGATCGGCCTGGGCGTCGGCAGCGCCGCACTCGCCCTCGCGGCGCTGTGGCTCATGCGCAAGGGCCGGTTCCCGACCTCCCGGTGGTTCGCCCGGCTCGCGATCTGGGCCATACCGACACCGTTCCTCGCGTCGTCGTTCGGCTGGGTGTTCACCGAGATGGGCCGGCAGCCGTGGATCGTCGCCCCGAACCCCACCGGCATCGACGGCGTCTGGCTGCTGACCTCACGGGGCGTGTCCACGGTCGTCAGCCCCGCCGAGATCGTCATCTCGATGGTCGCCTTCACGCTGCTCTACGCGGCGCTGGCCGTCGTCTGGTACAAGCTCATCCACCGGTACGCGATCGAGGGTGTCGCGGACTCCGAGCAGGACGTCAGCCCTGACAACCCCGACAACCCCGACGGCGCCGACCGGCCGCTGTCGTTCGCCTACTGAGCCGGGAGAGGTCATGGAGCTGTCAACCGTCTGGTTTCTGCTGATCGCGGTCCTCTGGACCGGTTACCTCGTCCTCGAGGGATTCGACTTCGGCGTCGGCATGCTGCTGCCGATCCTCGGCCGCAAGGACACCGAACGTCGCGTCCTCATCAACACGATCGGTCCCGTCTGGGACGGCAACGAGGTGTGGCTGCTCACCGCGGGCGGTGCCACGTTCGCCGCCTTCCCGGAGTGGTACGCCACGCTCTTCTCCGGCTTCTACCTCGCGCTGCTGCTGATCCTGCTGGCCCTCATCATGCGGATCGTCTCGTTCGAGTGGCGCGGCAAGATCAACGACGCAGCGTGGCGCGGTCGTGCCGACCTGGGGATCATCATCGGGTCCTGGGTCCCGTCGATCCTGTGGGGCGTCGCGTTCGGCAACCTCGTGCGCGGCGTCGAGCTCGACAAGGCGCACCAGTACGTCGGGGGCTTCTTCGCGCTCCTCAACCCGTTCGCCCTGCTGGGCGGCGCCACGACGCTGATGATCTTCCTCACGCACGGCGCGATCTACCTCGCGCTCAAGACGGATGGTGAGCTCCGGGAGCGGGCCGGCGCGCTCGCCTCGAAGCTGTCGATCGTCACCGTCGTGGTCGCCGGCACGTTCGCCGTGTGGGCGCAGGTCGCGTACTCGAGGAACACGTGGACATGGGCCGCCGTGGTCCTCGCCGCCGTCGCGCTCGTCGGGGTCGTGCTCGCGACCCGGTTGCGCCGCGAGGGCTGGGCGTTCCTCCTGTCCGCGGTCGCGATCGTCGGTGCGGTCGTCCTGATCTTCGGCTCGCTGTACCCGAACGTCATGCCGGCATTCGACACCGCGAACTCGCTCACCGTGACGAACGCCTCCTCTTCGAGCTACACGCTCACCGTGATGACCTGGGTCGCCGTGATCCTCACGCCGATCGTGCTCCTCTACCAGGGCTGGACGTACTGGGTGTTCCGCAAGCGCATCAGTGTGACGAGCATCCCGGAGCACACCGGCCTGACGTTCGAGCGCACGAGCGCGTGAGACGCTCGGTCGCGTGAAGCCTCTTGACCCGAGGCTCCTGCGGCACGCCCGGGCGGCCCGGGGCTACATCGCCCTGACCGCCGCACTGGGCGCCGCAGGAGCCGCGCTCGTGGTGACCCAGGCCGTGCTGCTGGCCCACGCGCTCGCCGGTGCGGTGCACGACGGCGCCGTGCTCGGCTGGGGTGCGGTCGGCGGCGGCGCCGATGTCCCGCACGTCGGCACGTTCGTCGTGTGGCTCGGCGTCGTCGTGCTCGCCCGCACCGTCGTGACCTGGACCCAGGAGCGCTACGCGCACCGGGCGGCGGCGCAGACGATCGCCGAGCTCCGCGAGCAGGTGGTCGCGAAGGCGGCGGCGCTCGGCCAACGCTGGCTCGCCGAGGGCGACGGGCCGCGGGTCGTCACTCTCGCCACCCGCGGGCTCGACGCGCTCGAGCCCTACTTCGTCCGATACCTGCCGCAGCTCGTCCTTGCGGTGACGGTCACCCCGGCGACGCTCGTCGTCGTGCTCACGCAGGACTGGGTGTCGGCACTGATCATCGCCGGGACGCTGCCCCTGATCCCGCTGTTCATGGTGCTCGTCGGGCGGCTCACCGAGGGTCGATCGGCGCGCGGGCTGCGCGTCATGCAGCGGCTCGGTTCCCAGGTGCTCGACCTCCTCGCCGGCCTCTCGACCCTGCGCGCCCTCGGCCGCGAGCGGGGGCCGGTCGCCCGCGTGCGCGAGCTCGGCGACGCCCACCGCCGCGCGACGATGGGCACCCTCCGGATCGCCTTCCTGTCGGGCATGGTGCTCGAGCTGCTGACCACGCTGTCCGTCGCCCTCGTGGCCGTCGGGATCGGCCTGCGTCTGGTCTACGGCGACATCGGCCTGGTCACCGGGATCACCGTCCTCGTGCTCGCACCCGAGGTGTACCTGCCGTTGCGTCAGGTCGGCGCGCAGTTCCACGCGTCCACCGACGGCATCGCGGCGGCCGACCAGGCGTTCGCGGTCCTCGAGGTGCCGACGCCGACGCCCGGGACGACACCGTGCCCCGACCTGCGTCGGAGCACTCTCACGCTCGACGCCGTCGCGGTGCGTGCGCCCGGCCGTGACGTCCTCGCGCCCGCCGACCTCGACCTCGTCGTGGCGCCGGGCCGCGTCACCGCCCTCACCGGGCTCAGCGGCGCGGGGAAGACCACCGCCGTCGAGGTGCTGCTCGGTCTGGTCCGAGCCGACCTCGGCCGCGCGACCGTCACGGGGCCCGACGCCGCGCCGATCGACCTGGCCGACGTCGACCCACGCTCGTTCTGGGACCAGGTCGCATGGGTACCGCAGCGGCCGGTGCTCGAACCGGGGACGCTCCGAGAGGTCGTCGGCACCGGGACCGACGACGCCCTCGCGCGCGCGGCCGCCGCGACCGGCCTCGACGCGGTGGTCGCATCGCTCCCCGACGGCTGGCTCACACCGGTGGGACAGGGCGGCGCGGGCTTGAGCGTCGGGCAGCGGCAACGCGCCGCGTTGACCCGCGCGATGCTCTCTCCCGCCCCGTTCGTGATCCTCGACGAGCCGACCGCGCACCTCGATGCCGAGGGTGAGCAGGTCGTCCTCGAGACGCTGCGCGCCCTGCGCGCAGACGGTCGCACGGTGCTCGTCGTCGCCCACCGCGCCTCGCTCCTCGCGGTCGCCGACATCGTCGTCGAGGCCTGCAGCAGCGTGGTGCCGAGCGCCGGATCGGCGGTCCCGGCATGACCACGGCCGCCACCCGGGTGCGCGCACGTCGCGACGACCCCCTCCGCCGGGCGGTCGCGCTGCTCGAGCTGTCACCACGCACCGTCGTCCTGTCCGTCCTGCTCGGTGTGCTCGCGCTCGGCAGCGCCGTCGCGCTCGCGGCCGTGTCCGCCTGGCTCATCGCTCGTGCGTCGCAGATGCCCCCGGTGCTGCAGCTGTCCGTCGCGACGGTCGCCGTGCGGGCGTTCGGCATCGGGCGTGGCGTGTTCCGGTACGCGGAGCGCCTCACGTCGCACGATCTCGCCCTGCGCGGGATGGCCCGGCTGCGCGAGACCCTGTACGCGCGACTCGCCGCCGGACGCGCCGGGTCGCTCGTCGCTCTGCGCCGCGGTGACCTGCTCGCCCGGGTCGGCGCCGACGTCGACGCGGTCGGGGACGTCGTCGTACGCGGACTGCTTCCGGCGGCCGTGGCAGCGGTGCTCGGGCTCGGGACCGTGCTCGCCATCGGCGCGTTCCTCCCCGCTGCCGGACTCAGCCTCGCGGTGTGCCTCCTCGTCGCCGGCGTCGTCGCGCCGGCGCTCGCCGCCCGGGCGGCACGCCGGAGCGAGGAGCTGGCCGCGCGGTCCCGCGCCGACATGACGGCCACCGCCCTGTCGGTCCTCGACGACCCCGGTCAGCTCGCTGTCTCCGGACACCTGACCGGGCAGCTCGCCCTGCTGCGCGACGCGGACCGTCGCCTGGCCGCGGCGACGGACACCGGTGCGCGGCCCGCCGCGGTCTCGGCGGCGCTCGGCACGCTCGCCGTCGGTGCCGCCGTGGTCGCGGCTCTGGTGCTCGGCATCCCCGCGGTCGGCCGCGGCACCCTCACTCCCGTCGAGCTCGCCGTGGTGGTCCTGACGCCGCTCGCCGCCTTCGAGGCGACGTCGCTGCTGCCGGCAGCCGCGGTCCAGGTCCTCCGGTCCCGGCTCGCGGCAGAACGGGTCATGGCGCTTCTCGACGCCGCCGACCCGGGTCGGCCCGCGGACACGCGCGACGCGGCGGCGCCTGCTCCAGCCGTGCGTGACGCTGCGACCGGCAGTGTCGGTGCTGTCGACGCTGTCGGTGCTGTCGGTGCTGTCGGTGCTGTCGACGCTCCGGCCGCTGACAGCGGTGCGGCCTCGACGGACCCGAGCGGTCTGGTGGCCCGAGGCCTCACCTGCGGCTGGCCCGGTCGGCCGTCCGTCGTGACCGGTCTCGACCTCACGGTGCGTCCGGGCCGGTCGGTGGCCGTCGTCGGCCCGAGCGGCACCGGCAAGACGACCCTGCTCCTCACGCTCGCGGGTCTGCTCCCCTCGCACGGCGGCTCGCTCACCGTCGACGGCACCCCCGTGGCCTCGCTCGACAGCGAGCACGTCGCACGATCCGTCGTGCTCACGGCGGAGGACGCCCACGTCTTCGAGACGTCGGTGCTCGAGAACCTCCGCGTCGCGAACGGCGCCACGACCGCGGACGAGGCCCGCACCGCGCTGCGTCGGGCGGGGCTCGGTGACTGGCTCGACGCCCTCCCGCAGGGTGTCGAGACCCTGCTGGGCCCCGATGCCCTCAACGTCTCCGGGGGTGAGCGGCGCCGGCTGCTCCTCGCGCGGGCCCTCGTCTCTCCGGCCGAGATCCTGCTCGTCGACGAGCCGGCGGAGCACCTCGACACCGAGACGGCCGACGCGCTCGTGCGCGACCTCCTGAGCGGCTCGTTCCGCGGCGCGCCCTCGGCCCGCACGGCGTCCGCGGGCGTCCCGCGGGGCGTCGTGGTCGTCACGCACCGCCTCACCCCGCTCGACGCCGCCGACGAGGTGATCGTGATCTCCGACGGCGTCGTCCAGGCCCGAGGGACCCACGCGGAGCTCCTCCGTCGCGACTCGGGATACCGTGACTCACTGTGGAGGGAGAACCAGGGGTCGGCGGCCTCATCGTGAACCTTGCGAACCAAGGCACGACGCACGATGCGTCGCGGTCGGAGGACTCCGGTCTGACCGACCTCCTCGACGCCGTCCTCGCCCTCGCGGCCGACCTCGATCTCCCGAGCGTGCTGCAACGGTTCGTGCAGACCTGCGCGGACCTGACAGGTGCCGCGTACGCGGCCATCAACGTCCTCGGCACCCGCGGCGAGTCGACGACGTTCGTGCAGGCAGGGGTGTCCGAGGCCGTCGCCCGTCTCCTCGCGCACGGTCCGCACGCGATCGGCGTGCTCGGGCAGATCCCGGCCACGGGCGTGATCCGGCTCGACGACCTCACGCAGCACCCGGCCTTCCTCGGGTTCCCTCCGAACCATCCCTCGATGGGCTCGTTCATCGGCGCGTCGGTGCGGGTCAGCCACCAGGTGTTCGGGCACCTCTACCTCGCGGACAAGCCCGGTGGGTTCACCGACTCCGACGAGGCGGTCGTGCTCGGGCTCGCAGCAGCAGCCGGCGTGGCGGTGCACAACGCGCAGCTCTACGCCGAGGCCGCCCGTCGCGAGCACTGGCTCCGTGCGGGCCAGGAGATCACCACGATGCTGCTCTCCGGCCTGGACGAGGAGGAGGCACTCGCCCACATCGCGGCGACCGCGCGCGAGGTCGCCGGGGCCGATGCCGCCGCGCTGGCGCTTCCGGGCGTCGGGGGCGAGCTGGTGCTCGAGCTCGTCGACGGGCACGCCTCCGAGTCTCTGCTCGGCGCGATCATGCCGCGCGACGGTCGATCATGGGCCGTCATGGACGAGGGGCGGGGGCTTCTCGTCCCGTCGCTGTCGCAGTCGCGCGTCGTGCGCGTCGTGCCCATGCGCGCGTTCGGGCCGGCGCTGTTCGCGCCGCTGCAGACCGCGGGCCACGGCATCGGCGTGCTGATACTCATGCGCAAGGTCGGTGCCGCGCCGTTCACGTCGGCGGACCTCGACACCGCGGAGTCCTTCGCCGCCCAGGCCGCTCTGGCGTTCGTCCTCGCCGAGGCGCGTCATGCCCAGGACATCGCCGCTCTCCTCGACGAGCGCGAGCGGATCGCCCGCGACCTGCACGACCTCGCGATCCAACAGCTCTTCGCCACCGGGATGCAGCTGGAGACGGTCCGCCGTCGGGCCGCCCGGGGTGTGGACGCCACCGAGCTGACCAGCATCGTCGAGGACGCCCTCGACAACGTGGACGGCTCGGTGCGCCAGATCCGGTCGATCGTGCACGCCCTGCGCGACCCGGACGCCGCGACGAGCCTCGTCGAACGTCTCCGACGCGAGGCGTCGCTCGCGCGGACGGGCCTCGGGTTCGCACCGTCGTTCGTCATCGAGCTCGACGGCCGCGCCCTCGAGCAGGGAACCTCGGACGCGGACGTCGTCGCGGCCGACCTGATCGACGAGCGTGTGAGCGCGGATCTTGCGGACGACGTCGTCGCCGTCGTCCGCGAAGGCCTGGCCAACGCCGCCCGGCACGCGCGTGCGTCGTCCGTCGCGGTCAGGATCAGCGTCCGAGGAACCGGCGCCACCGGGACGATCCTGGTCGAGGTGGAGGACGACGGCGCGGGCCTGCCCGCGGAACGTGAACGTCACTCCGGAACGCACAACCTCGCGGCTCGGGCGCGGCAGCACGCCGGGACCTTCAGCATCGGGGTCGCGCCGTCGGGACGCGGCACGCTCCTCAGCTGGCAGGCTCCGCTCGACTGACCACGCAGCTCGACCGACCGCACAGCTCGACCGACCACGCAGGCGGCACCGCGTGCCCGACCCGGTCGCGCGGTGCCGCACCGCGATGACGTAGGAGACGGTGGGACGCGCCTGAGGTCAGCCGCCGGTCTCGGCGCGCCACCCGCTGTGCTTGCGCGCCGCGACCCA
>DATKTF010000140.1:0-2801 GCA_035531255.1 Cellulomonadaceae bacterium | reverse complement strand
CGCTCGGCGTCGTTGAAGTACGCCGGGACGGTGATGACCGCGTCGGTCACCGGCTCGCCCAGGTACTCCTCGGCGTCGCGCTTGAGCTTGCCGAGGATGCGCGCGGAGATCTCCTGCGCGTTGTAGTTCTTGTCGTCGATCGCGACGTGCCAGTCCGTGCCCATGTGGCGCTTGACCGAGCTGATCGTCCGCTCGACGTTCGTGACGGCCTGGCGCTTGGCGACCTCGCCGACGAGCACCTCACCGGTCTTGGAGAAGGCGACGACCGACGGCGTCGTGCGCGACCCCTCGGCGTTCGCGATGACGGTGGGCTCCCCACCCTCGAGGACGGCGACCACCGAGTTGGTGGTCCCCAGGTCGATCCCGACCGCACGTGCCATGGTGATTCCTCCACTAGTTCGCGCTGATTCACACTGATCTGGTGCTCGCGGCGCTCCGCCTGAGCTTGTTGAGCCTGCTGCGCTCAAGTCTGTGCCGAGTTGCGCCGGAGCGCAAACTCGACCGGTCAAACTTGAGCCCACTCGACTCAACCCGTGCCTCCGCACCCCCATTCCCGACCTCTCGGCCGGCGGGCACGTCGGTCAGGAGCGGGGCAGGAGACCGTCGACGATCAGCTCCATCGCGCGCGTCACGGCGGCCACGTCGGCGCGTCCGACGGGGCGGGAGGAACCGGAAGACCCGACAGGGCCGACAGAGCCGACAGGGCCGTTCACGACGCCGTAGACCATGCTGATGACCGTCAGGAGGTCGTCCATCGTGAGGTCCGCGCGGACGACGCCCGCCGCACGACTCCACTCGAGCGGGCCCGCGAGCAGGTCCACCGAGCGTCTCCACAACGGCTCGAGCTGGGCGTGACCCGGACCCTCCGAGAAGACCAGCCGGAACAGCCCCGGGGTCCGCGCCTGCTCCGCCGTGATCTCGCGCAGGAGGACCACGAGCATGTCGGGGTCATCGCGGCGATCCGCCACGAGCTTCTCGAGCACGGCCAGCCGTTCCTCGAACACCGCCGCGACCAGGCTGTGGCGGTCCGGGAAGTGTCGGTACAGCGTGCCCCGTCCCACCTGCGCCTTCTCGGCGACGTGCTGCAGGGGCACGGTCACCGACTCCGCGGCGAAGATCTCCTCGGCGGCCGCGAGGATCCGGGCGCGATTACGGCGCGCATCGCTGCGTTGGCTCATGGCGTCCCATGCTATGGCGGCAGCCTGGCCCGACGCCTTGGCCCGCGCCCTGGCCCGACCTCGGTCCGGTCGCGTCAGAACAGCGCGAGCGCCTCCACGCACCTCGCGTAGTCGTCGATCGTGTTGTAGAGGTGGGCGGAGAGCCGCAGACCGACCGGGCCGTCGACCTCGACGAACTTCGCCTCGAACCCACGGGACCGGGCGTACGCCGTGAGCTCCGGACGCGTCGCGTCGCCAGCCCTGCCGGTCAGCGGGACGACGGCGAGAGAGCCGATCATCGACGCGGGCACGGGCGGCGTGCTGCCCAGCGCGTCGCACATCAGCTCCTGCGCGGCCAGGACGAGCGCGTGGTTCGCGGCCCGCACACCGGCCCATCCATCCGGGTGCGCGGCCCCGATCTCCCGGATTGCGACGGGCACGCTCAGCCATGCCGTCGGGTCCGACGTGCCCGGCCAGTCGAACAGGGCGTGGAACCGTCCCTCGTCCGCCGACCGCTCGTCGCCCCACCCGTGACTGACCGTCAACGGGACGACGTCGTCCCGCCAGCGCGCCGCGACCCGCACGAACGCCGCCCCCTTCGGCGCGCACACCCACTTGTGCAGGTTCCCGGCGTAGAACGACGCGTCCAGGGCGTCGAGCCCGAGATCGACCATCCCGGGTGCGTGCGCGCCGTCGACGATGACGACGACGTCCGGCTCGAGCGCCGCGACGATCTCACCGATCGGGACCACGACGCCCGTCGCGCTCTCCACGTGGTCGATCAGCACGGCGCGCGTGCGCGGGCCGACCGCGCCCAGTACGAGCCCGGCGAGCTCGGTCGGACCGTCGAGCACGCCCGGGAGCTCCACGACTCGCACGACGACCCCAGCCGCGGCAGTGATCACGTCGACCGCGTGGCGGCACGCCGGATACGTGTGGCTCGTCACCAGGAGCTCGTCGCCCGGCGCCATCCGCGCCACCACCGCGCGCACCGCCATGTTGACCGCCTGCGTGGTGTTGGTCGCGAAGGCGACGGCGGCCGGGTCGCTGCCGACGAAGCCCGCGAGCGCCTCGCGCGCCTCCCGCACCGCGGACGGGTAGTCGAGGTCGAACCAGCGCGTCGGGTTCGCCTCGAGCTGTCGCCGCAGGCGCTGCTGCTCGTCGAGCACGGGCCATGGACAGGCCCCGAACGAGCCGTGGTTGAGGTGGGTCGTCGCCGGGTCCAGGGCCCAGAACGGGGTCGGGTCACCCATGCGGTGCTCCTCGGGGGTCGTCGCGCGCACTGGTCCGCGCAGATCAGGTCGGGTCGGGTCGGGTCGGGTCGGGTCGGGTCGGGAGAGCTTGCGTACAACACCTAGCGTACAGAAAGGCTTTGAAAATCCTGCGGGTCCGTGTCAGCTTCAGGTCACCACACCTGTATCCGACCAACGGGCCAACACCAGATGGGCTGACGCTGGTCCGATAGGCAAATCGGAGGAAACCGCATGCTGCATTTCGGCTATGGCTCCAACCTCAGAGCGGCGTTCGTGACCGACATGTTGCCCAGCGCAAGATTTGTCATGAAGGCCTTCCTACCGAATTACGAAGTCGGCTGGCCGGCATGGTCTGACACATTCGGCGGCGGCACCAGCAGCATTGTCGAGG
>DATKTF010000139.1:0-7857 GCA_035531255.1 Cellulomonadaceae bacterium | reverse complement strand
GCGTCTCGGCGCTCTGCGTGACCGCGTCGTCGTACAGCACCTCCATGCTGGAGTACGGGACGCCGACGGCGTACAGGATCTCGAGCTCGTCGCGCCGTGCGGCCGCTGCGTGCGCGGCCCAGACCAGTGCGTCGTGACTCGAGTCGGTGCCTTCGACACCGACGACTACGGTGCGTGCCATGGTCGTGCTCCTCCCTCGGGCGTCCCTGGCTCTGCGACGAGCCGGTTCGGCGAGGCCGGGTAGCCCGGCCAGGCCGAGCGACCCGAGAGTCGGCCACGGTTCGGGCAGGCCCGCGACGTGCTGATACCTCCACGGTTCGTGCAGCGTGCGATAGCGTCAAGGGGCCTTGGTCCTGGGGATGAGTGAGGCGACCGACGACGCCGCGGCCGGGCGAGCACTCGGCCGTCCGAGGGACCGCCAGACGGGTTCGGTCACCGTGATGGCCTAGTGCGCTCGGGCGCGCCGACCGTCATGCTGACACGGGGCAAACAGTGAGGAAGGACGCGAGATGGACACGCAGAGCAACGCCAACACGGACGTGTACCGGCGGGCGACCGACGCCGCGTCCGCGGAGCGTCGCGAGATCCAGGCGGAGATCGCCACCCTGGAGGCGCGGATCACGACCCTCCGCACGCGCGACACCTCCCTCGAGGCCCTCGTGCGCACCCTGCGCGAGCTCCTGCCGTCCCCGCTCGACGGCCCCGCGCCCTACATCCCGTCGTACACGCTCGTCGAGGACTCGCCCGACCTCCGGCACCGGTCGTCGTTCGGCGACGTCGAGCTGCGCAGCCAGAACGGGTCGCGGAGCATCTGACCGCGGCGCCCGCGACCGGTCTCAGACGGTGAACTGGTCGACGAGACCCCTGACCTCGTGACTCATCACCGACAACCCTTGTGCTGACTGCTGCACGTCGACCATCCCGCCGTTCGTGCTGCGCGCGGCCTCGGCGATCTCGGCGACGTTGGCGGCGATCTCCGACGCCTTCACGGACGCCTGGTTGATGTTCCGGCTCATCTCGTTGGTCGTCGCGGTCTGCTGCTCGACCGCGGCCGCGATCGTCGTCTGATGATCACCGAGCCGACCGGTGATCATGACGATGGCGTTGATCGCCTCGACCGCCGCGGCGGTGTCCGACTGGATGCCGGCCACGCGCGCGGTGATGTTCTCGGTCGACCGCGCGGTCTCCTGCGCCAGGTCCTTGACCTCACCCGCGACGACGGCGAAGCCGCGCCCGGCGTCCCCGGCCCGCGCGGCCTCGATCGTGGCATTGAGCGCGAGCAGGTTGGTCTGTGCCGCGATCGAGGTGATGACCTTGACGACGTCGCCGATCTCCCGGCTCGAGTCCCCGAGCTTGGCGATCAGCGCGCGTGTCGCCTGCGCGGCGACCATCGTCTCGTCTCCGACGCGTGACGCCTCGCTCGCGCTGGCAGCGATCTCCCGGATCGACGCCGACATCTCCTCGGCGCCGGCTGCCGCGGTCTCGACGTTCCGGGAGACCTCCTCGGCCGCGCCGGCGACGGCCTCCGACTGGGCCGACATCTGTGCGGCCGTCGCCAGGATCTGCGTCGAGACCGCCGTCAGCTCCTCGCTCGCCGCGGCGACGGTCGAGGCCGAGCCGGAGATCCCGCGCACCGTGTCGGCGATCTTGACGACGAAGGTGTTGAAGGACCGGCTCACCTCCGTGAACTCGTCCTTGCCGTCGACCTCGAGCCGCTTGGTCAGGTCGCCCTCGCCTTCGGCGATGTCGGCGAGCCGCGCACGCAGGGTGCCGAGCGGTCTGGTGATCGAGAGCGTGAGCAGGATCGCGAGGATCGCCGAGCCCGCGAGCGACACGATGCCGATGCCGGCCGCGAGCGTGCTGGTCCGGGAGGCGGACGAGCGGGCGTCCGCCGTCGACGTCGCGGCTGCCGACTCCGCGGACGAGACGATGAGGTCGACGTCGTCGCTGATCTTCTGGAAGAGCTGGATCTCCTTCCCGATGACCAGTCCGTTCGCCGCGGACATCCCCTCGACGGTGCCCGTACGGTAGTCGGCGATGACCTCGGTGTCGGTCGCCGTGAAGTCGGCGAACGTCGTCCGCACCTCGGCGACCAGCGCGGCGTCCTTGGCGTCGAGGTGGGAGTCGGCGAGCGTGTTCAGCTCGGTCGTGAAGAGCGCGGCCGAGGCGAGGTAGGCGGCCCTCGACGGTGCCGAGTCCGCCGTCGACCCGACGACCCCCCGCGTGATGTCGAAGGCGTACGCGGTCTGCCACCCGTTGAAGTCCGCGCTGCGGAACTTCACCTGCTTGGCGGCGTCGACGCGCGCGAGAGCGACCGAGAGGTTCGCGGCGGCCGTCCGGGTCCCCGAGGCCGACGTCAGGGCGACGCCCCACAGGGCGACCGCGCAGAGCGCGACGACGAGGAACCCGGCCGTGAGGCGGACGGCGACTCGGACTCGACGCAACATGGGACTCTCCTTCGGGCCCGGGCGAGGTCTCCGTCGACCTCTGCGCTGGACGCTCGTCCTATCGGCAGGTCGGGATCCCCCGTGAGGAAGTCGGCTCGCACCCCGCCCCGGGCGGTCCGACCCGGTCGCGCGCCCGGTCCGGGCCATCCTGTGGAGCCCCGGGACGGCGCCCCGACCGCAACCAGTACCCTGGCGCGCGGCCACGCCACGAGCGACGACCTCCTGCCGCGTCCTGCACTGGGGAGAGGGATGACGACGATGCACCTCCTGTCCGACGCCGCACCGGTCGACACCGGTAACACCGCGTGGATCATCGTGTGCACCGCGCTGGTGCTGCTGATGACCCCGGGGCTCGCGTTCTTCTACGCGGGGATGGTCCGGTCGAAGCACGCGCTCGGCATGATCATGCAGAGCTTCGTGACGATCGCCGTCGTCTCGGTCACCTGGACGGTGGTCGGGTACTCGCTCGCGTTCGACCGGGACGCCGGCGGCGGGCTCGTCGGCGGGCTGCACCTCGTCGGGCTGACCCACGCCGAGGTCGCCGTTCCCGGGATGAACCTCACCGTCCCGCCCCTGGCGTTCGTCGCGTTCCAGCTGATGTTCGCGATCCTCACCGCCGCGCTGATCAGCGGGGCGTCGGCGGACCGGATGCGGTTCGGCTCGTTCGTGACGTTCATCGCCGTCTGGTCCGTGCTCGTGTACGCGCCGCTGGCCCACTGGACGTGGTCGCCGGACGGCTGGCTGAACAAGGCCGGCCTGCTCGACTTCGCGGGTGGCACGGTCGTCGAGATCTGCTCCGGAGCGTCGGCCCTCGCCCTCGCCCTCGTGCTCGGCCCCCGACGCGGGTGGCCGCGGGAGATGATGGCGCCCCACAACCTGCCTCTCACCCTCCTCGGCGCGGGCCTGCTCTGGTTCGGGTGGATCGGCTTCAACGCGGGCTCGGCGCTGACCGCCGGTGGTCTCGCCGCGAGCGCGGCCCTGGCGACCCACCTCTCCGGCGTCGGCGGCATGATCGGCTGGCTCTCCCTCGAGAAGAGGATCACCGGCAAGGCGACGACGCTCGGTGGCGCGTCGGGTGCCGTCGCCGGTCTCGTGGCGATCACTCCCGCGGCGGGGTTCATCTCCCCCCTGCCGGCCCTGCTCGTCGGTGCGATCGCGGGCGCGGTGTGCCTGTTCGCGATCCGGCTGAAGTTCCGCTTCCACTACGACGACTCTCTCGACGTCGTCGCGGTCCACTACGTCGGCGGTGTCGTCGGCACGCTCTTCATCGGCCTGTTCGCGGCGGCAGCGGTCAACCCCGCCGTCCGGCACCAGGGCCTGTTGCTCGGCGGTGGGCTCACGCAGCTCGGCCATCAGGGCCTCGGGGTCCTCGCGGCGAGCGTCTTCGCCTTCACGGTCACCTACGTGATCGCGCGCGTGCTGCGTGCCACGATCGGGCTGCGCGTCGGGCCCGACGAGGAGACCGAAGGCCTCGACTCCAGCCAGCACGCCGAGACCGCGTACGAGTTCACTGCGACCTCCAGCATCGGAAGGACCCACTGATGAAGCTCATCACCGCGATCATCAAGCCGTTCAAGGTCGGCGACGTGCGGGACGCCCTCGCCGAGATCGACGTGCGCGGGATGACGGTCTCGGACGCGCAGGGCTACGGGCGACAGGGTGGGCACACCGAGGTCTATCGCGGCGCGGAGTACCAGGTCGACTTCGTGCCGAAGGTTCGCCTCGAGGTGGTCGTGGACGACGTCGATGCGGAGCGCGTGCTCGACACGATCGTCCGCGCGGCCCAGACCGGCAAGATCGGCGACGGCAAGGCGTGGGTCCTGAACGTCGAGGAGGTCGTCCGGGTCCGGACCGGTGAACGCGGCGCCACGGCGGTCTAGGCCGGGCCGTCGTCCACGATGATCCAGCGCGAGACCATGCTGTTGCGCGCGAGCAGGAACCCCCAGGTCAGGTGCCCCGCGGGCGCCGATCCGGGGGTCGTCCGCGTGAGCGTGAGCCGGGCGGGGACGAAGACCGCCTGGGCGTACCCGTCCGCGAGCGTCCCGTGGCCGTCCCGGGTCACCGGCGTACCGAGCGACAGGTCCGTGATGGTCACCGAGGTCGTGAGCCACCCGTCCGGTCGACCCAGGAGAGTGCGCACGTGCTGCGGTGCCAGGAGGCTCTCCGCCGCCGCCGCGTCCTGGGCGTCGAGGTCGCGAACGTAGTCCCTGATCGTCGATCCGGGTTCGATGCCCGACGGGTCGGCCGCCACCGTCGACGGTCCGGCCACCTGGCTCGTGCTGCCGGTCCGGCTCGGGCTCCCGACCTGTCCGGGACCGGCCGACGTCGACCCGCAGCCGGTGACGAGCAGCGTCACCGCCACCACCCCGAGACCGACGGCCCGGACGCGCCGCATCGCCTGTCGTGCGCGTGTCGCCACGCCGATCGCCCCCTCACCGCTCGCGCTTCGCCTGGGACGCCCCTCGGCCGTGGTGCGCGCGCGTCCTCACGCCCCGACCCGTCGGCCGTCCCGATCCGGCAGCTCCTGTCGCATCCTGCACGATCGTGTCCGGGAGTGTGAGGCAGTTCTGGGCGAGATCGCCACGACACACTCCCAGAGAATTGCCGATGTGCATTGTTCCGCGACCTATCGACCCTTGCGCGAATTGCATTGATGTGGTATATTGCGCGCATTGTTCTGTAGCATTCTCGGCATGGATTCCTCACACGCCGTCAGCCGCACGGCGCTCACCTCCGCAGCCGCCCGTGCCGCCCATCTGCTCGTCGATCACGAGCCGCTGATCTTCGTCGACGCCCTCGCGCGGACACTCCTCGGTGAACGCGCCGACGAGCTGATCGCCTATCACCAGAGGTTCGGTTCGCACCCCGTGCTCGCGGGCGCCCGCACCGAGGTCCTCTGCCGCAGCCTCTTCACCGAGAGCCTTCTCACCGAGAGCGACCTGTCGCAGTACGTGATCCTCGGCGCGGGCCTCGACACGTACGCCTACCGCGAGGGTGCCGGGAGGTCGGTCTTCGAGGTCGACCACCCGAGGAGCCAGGCCTGGAAGCGCCACGCGATCGAGGCCGCCGGGATCACGGTCCACCACGGCCCGACCTTCGTTCCGGTCGACCTCGAGCGCGACTCGCTGCTCGATGCGTTGGTCGCGTCCGGCTTCGACCTCGCACGGCCCTCGTTCGTGAGCCTGCTCGGCGTCTCGATGTACCTGACCGGCTCCGCGCTCACTCGCGTCATCGCCGAGCTGGCCTCGTTCGCTGCCGGGTCGCAGGTCGTCGTCGACTACATGCTCGCTCCGGCGCTGCGCGACGACGCCGGTCGCGCCTATGCGGAGGCGGTCGGCGCCGCCGTGGCCGAGGACGGCGAGCCCTGGCTGAGCTTCTACGCACCCGGCGACCTCACGCCGATGTTCGTCGACCAGGGCTTCACGTCCGTCCGTCACGTCGCGCTGGCGGACTCCGTCGACCCCGACCTCTGGCGGCGGACCGACGCGCTGGCGCCCATGGGCCTCACCGGCCTGCTCCACGCGACCCGCTAGCCGCACCGAGGCGTGAGGCGCACGGGGCAACGGCGACAATGGTGAGTTGTGAGCACAGGACCGGAGCAGGAGCGCGCGTCGGACGGGCGCCGGGCGCCCCGCCCACGTCGCGGCGGCTCCGGCCGGCGCTGGCGGCCGACGAGCGCCGAACCGACCACGGACGCCGGCGGCGCCCGCATTGCCCGCGCCCCCGGGGCCCACGCCCGCGCGACTCGCGCGGATGCCCGTCGCGCGGTCCAGCTCCCGCCGATCGTGTATCCGGAGCAGCTGCCCGTCTCGGCACGCCGTCAGGACATCGCTGCGGCGATCCGTGACCACCAGGTCGTGATCGTCGCCGGGGAGACGGGTTCCGGGAAGACCACCCAGATCCCGAAGATCGCCCTCGACCTCGGGCGGGGGCGGGACGGCCAGATCGGTCACACGCAGCCCCGCCGGATCGCCGCGCGCACCGTCGCGGAGCGGATCGCGGAGGAGCTCGGCACGACGCTCGGCGAGACCGTCGGCTACCAGGTGCGCTTCACGGACACGTCCGGCGACGACACGCTCGTCAAGGTCATGACCGACGGCATCCTGCTCGCGCAGATCCAGCGCGACCCGATGCTGCTCGGCTACGACACGCTGATCATCGACGAGGCCCACGAGCGCTCGCTGAACATCGACTTCATCCTCGGGCACCTGACCCAGCTGCTTCCCCGTCGCCCGGACCTCAAGGTCGTCATCACGTCGGCGACGATCGACTCCGAGCGGTTCGCCGCGCACTTCGCCGGCCCGCCGAGCCCGGAGAGTCCCGACGGCACCCCCGCGCCCGTCATCCAGGTCACCGGCAGGACCTTCCCGGTCGACGTCCGCTACCGACCCCTGGTCCCCGACGCCCCGCACGCCGACACCGCCCTCGCCGCCACCGGGACCGCCCCCGCCACCTCCGCCAGGGGGAGCGGACCGCGACTGGCACGCGGGCGTGTCCTCGCGGACCGCTCCGCCCGAGCCGGCGGGGGGGACACGCGCGGCGAGGAGCGGGACGTGCTCACCGCGATCTGCGAGGCCGTGGACGAGCTGTGCGCCGAGGGGCCGGGCGACATCCTGGTCTTCCTCGCAGGCGAGCGGGACATCCGGGACACCGAGGAGGCGCTCGTCGGGCACCTCGGCCCTCGCGTCTCCGGTGCGGGACGGGCGATCCCCGTCGACGCCGTCGAGATCCTGCCGCTGTATGCGCGGCTGTCGTCTGCCGATCAGCACCGCGTGTTCGAGCCGCACGGGACACGTCGCATCGTGCTGGCCACGAACGTCGCCGAGACCTCCCTCACCGTCCCGGGGATCCGCTACGTGATCGACCCGGGGACAGCACGGATCTCGCGCTACTCGAAGGCCACCAAGGTGCAGCGGCTCCCGATCGAGCCGATCTCCCAGGCGTCCGCGAACCAGCGGTCCGGCCGGTGCGGACGCGTGGCCGACGGCATCGCGATCCGCCTGTACTCCGAGGCGGACCTCGGTTCACGACCGGAGTTCACCGAGCCCGAGATCCTGCGGACGTCGCTCGCGTCGGTGATCCTGCAGATGGTCGCGGTCGGGGTCGCGTCCTCGCCGGAGGACGTCGCCCGGTTCCCGTTCGTCGACCCGCCGGACACCCGCGCGATCCGTGACGGCGTCCAGCTGCTCACCGAGCTCGGCGCCCTCGGGACGGCCGGCGCGGACGATCGCGGCGAGCGTCCACGCACCGGCTCGCGGGGGACCGACGTCGGCCACGGCAGGCTGACCGACGTCGGCCGCGCCCTCGCCCAGCTCCCGATGGACCCGCGGCTGGGCCGGATGATCGTCGAGGGCGGCCGACGCGACGTCGCGCGCGAGGTCATCATCATCGCGGCCGCGCTCTCGATCCA
>DATKTF010000138.1:0-3926 GCA_035531255.1 Cellulomonadaceae bacterium | reverse complement strand
CGGTCCGTCTCGAAGTCGTTCGCGACGTAGTGCTTCGGGCAGGCACCGATGCCGGTGTCCTGCACCCCGCGGACGAACGCCTCGGCGATGTCGGCCGTCAGGAGCGGATCCTCGGAGTACGCCTCGAAGTGGCGTCCACCGAGCGGGCTGCGGTGCAGGTTGATCGTCGGACCGAGGATCACGTCGACGCCCTTGCGCCGAGCCTCGTGGGCCATCGCGACGCCGTACCGGTACGCGAGGTCCGGGTCCCAGCTCGCCGCGAGCGCGGTGGCGCTCGGCAGGTTCAACGACGGGTCACGCTCGTCCCAGACCGCGCCGCGGACGCCGGAGGGGCCGTCGGAGACGACGATCGTGCGCAGCCCGACGGCCGGCTCCGGGTGCAGCGACCAGAAGTCGGCACCGGTGAGGAGCCGCACCTTCTGGTGAAGGGTCAGCCGTGCCAGCAGCACGTCCAGGTGGGCCTCACGGGCGGCGTCGCGCGTGGGGGTCCGGTCCTCGGTCATCGTCGGCCTCGCTCGTGTCGTCGTTCGTCGCCCCGTGGCGCGGGAGCGCACCCATGCGTATCACGCTGCCGCCACGGGTGGCACTCCGGCGTGGTGGCCGCCCACGGAGACGACCCAGAGGCCGATCAGCCCAGGTAGGCGGTCAGCCCCTCGACCACGAGGGCGTGGTCCTCCTGCTGCGGGAGCCCGGAGACGCCGATGATGCCGACGACCTCACCGTCGACGCGCAGCGGAAACGCACCCCCGTGGGCCGCGGACGTCTCCGGATCCAGGCCGGACGACTCCTCGAACGTCGTGCCCTGGACCCGGAACCGGGTGCCGACGGTGAACGACGCGTCGCCGTAGTGCCGGACGACGGCGAACTTGCGCCCGATCCACCAGTCGTTCGTGGGTGAGCTGCCGGGGAACGCGCGCTGGAAGACGACGTGCGGGCCGGCGGTCGTCTCGGCCTCGACCCGGATCACGACGGGCAGTCCGCGCCCCTCCGCGAGCGCCGCGACGATCCCGCCGAGCCGTGCCGCCTCGGTGTAGTCGAACCGCGGGAGGACGAGTCGCGCCTGCTGCCCGAGCAGCTCGGCGAGCAGCGCCGGGGAGCTGAACGGCACGGTCTCGGGTGCGGAGGGGGTGGTCTCGGGGTCGGGGACGACGTCGTCTGTCATCACACGGACGCTACCGGACGCTCCGCGACCGCGAGGGACAGCCCGGCAGCGTCCTCGGGGTGGTCGACGACGACCGTGTCGCCGTCGTGCACCGCCGCGGCGAGCAGCAGCCGGGCGAGCCGGTCACCGATCTCGCGCTGGATGAGCCGACGCAGCGGGCGGGCACCGTACGCAGGGTCGTAGCCCTCGATCGCGAGCCACTCGCTCGCCGCCAGGGTGACCTCGAGCGTGATCCGCCGCTCGAGGACGCGCTCCGCGAGCCGCGCGACCTGCAGGTCGACGATCTGGCCGAGCTCGCCGAGCGAGAGCGCGTCGAAGATCACGACGTCGTCCAGCCGGTTGAGGAACTCCGGCTTGAACGAGGACCGCACCATCGACATCACGCCCGCCTGCTTGGCGGCGTCGTCGAGCGTCGGGTCCACCAGGTACTGCGACCCGAGGTTCGACGTGAGCACCAGGATCACGTTGCGGAAGTCGACCGTGCGGCCCTGGCCGTCGGTCAGGCGCCCGTCGTCGAGCACCTGGAGCAGGATGTCGAAGACCTCCGAGTGCGCCTTCTCGACCTCGTCGAGCAGCACGACGGAGTACGGCCGCCGGCGCACCGCCTCGGTGAGCTGGCCACCCTCCTCGTAGCCGACGTACCCGGGAGGGGCGCCGACGAGCCGCGCCACCGAGTGCTTCTCGGAGTACTCCGACATGTCGATGCGGACGATGGCGCGCTCGTCGTCGAACAGGAAGTCCGCGAGCGCCTTGGCGAGCTCGGTCTTGCCGACGCCCGTCGGGCCGAGGAACAGGAACGAGCCGGTCGGCCGGTCCGGGTCCGAGATCCCGGCGCGCGAGCGGCGCACCGCGTCGGACACGACGGCGACCGCGCGGGCCTGGCCGATCAGCCGCGACCCGATGACCTGCTCCATGCGCAGCAGCTTCTGGCTCTCGCCCTCGAGCAGCCGGCCGGCCGGGATGCCGGTCCACGCCGAGACGACCTCGGCGATCTCGTCCGGCCCGACCTTCTCCGCGATCATCGGGGCGATCTCCGGGCGCGCACCGAGCTCGAGCTCGCCGTCACCCGCCTGCTCGTCGGCCTCGGCGGCGGCGAGCTGCTTCTGCAGCGCCGGGATCTCGCCGTACTGCAACCGTCCGGCCGACTCGAGGTCGCCCTCGCGGATCGCCTTCTCGACGGCCGTGCGCAGCTCGTCGAGGGTCTTGCGCAGCTCGCCGACGCGGTTGTGCCCGGCCTTCTCGGCCTCCCAGCGGGCGGTGAGGCCCCCGAGCTCCTCGCGGCGGTCGGCGAGGTCAGCACGGAGCTTCTCGAGCCGGTCGGCCGACGCGGCGTCGCCGGACTCGGCCGCCTCGGAGAGCACGACCTCCTCCATCTCGAGGCGCGTCACCGCTCGCTGGAGCGCGTCGATCTCGACCGGCGAGGAGTCGAGCTCCATGCGGAGGCGCGACGCCGCCTCGTCGACGAGGTCGATCGCCTTGTCGGGGAGCTGGCGACCGGGGATGAAGCGGTTCGACAGGGTCGCCGCAGCGACGAGGGCGGCGTCCGAGATGGTCACCTTGTGGTGGGCCTCGTACCGTTCCTTGATGCCACGCAGGATCGCGACGGTGTCCTCGACGCTCGGCTCCCCGACGAACACCTGCTGGAAGCGACGCTCGAGGGCCGCGTCCTTCTCGATGTGCTCGCGGTACTCGTCGAGCGTCGTCGCACCGACCATCCGCAGCTCACCGCGCGCGAGCATGGGCTTGAGCATGTTGCCCGCGTCCATGCTGCCCTCGGCCGCACCGGCCCCGACCACGGTGTGCAGCTCGTCGATGAAGGTGACGACCTCGCCGTCGGAGCCCTTGATCTCCTCGAGGACGGCCTTGAGCCGCTCCTCGAACTCGCCTCGGTACTTGGCCCCGGCGACCATCGCCCCCAGGTCGAGCGAGATCAGGCGCTTGCCCTTGAGGGAGTCGGGGACGTCGCCGGCGACGATGCGCTGGGCCAGGCCCTCGACGACGGCCGTCTTGCCGACGCCGGGCTCGCCGATCAGCACCGGGTTGTTCTTGGTACGACGCGACAGCACCTGCACCACGCGGCGGATCTCGTTGTCACGACCGATCACCGGGTCGAGCCGGCCCTCGCGCGCGGACTCGGTGAGGTCCACGCCGTACTGCTCGAGGGCCTTGTAGGTGCCCTCGGGGTTCGCCGACGTCACGCGGGTGTTCCCCCGCACGCTCGGCAGTGCCGCCGCGAGGGCCTCGCGCGTCGCGCCCGCCGCCTTCAGGATCCGTGCTGCCGACGACTCACCGGCCGCCATCCCGAGGAGCAGGTGTTCGGTCGAGACGTAGTCGTCACCGAGGGCACGCGCCTCCTGGCCGGCCGCGTCGATCAGCACCGTCATCGCGCGCGACGCCGTGGGCTGGGCGACCGACGAGCCGGAGGCGCGGGGGAGACCGACGAGCTCGGCCCGGACCTGGCGGCCGATCGCCGCGCGGTCGGCCCCGACCGCGTCGAGAAGACCGCCGGCGATGCCGGACTCCTGCGCGAGCAGCGAGCTGAGCAGGTGAGTCGGCTCGAGGTGCGGGTTGCCGGCGGCGGACGCCTGCTGGATCGCGTCGCCGATCGCTTCCTGCGCCTTGGTCGTGAACTTGAGGTCCACCGGGTTCTCCTGTCGGTGCTGGGGGTGCTGCTGGGGGTGCTCGAGCATGCTGATCGTGCCAACGGGTCCAGACTTGAGCGTATTCCGCTCAACTCTGATCGGCCAGCCCGGGGGGCACGCGT
>DATKTF010000137.1:0-2519 GCA_035531255.1 Cellulomonadaceae bacterium | reverse complement strand
ACCGACGACCGGGTCGGTCGCCGCCTTGTCGGCCGCCGCCTTGAGGGCCGGGACACGCCCGCCGACCTCGAAGAGCTTCGTCTGAGCGGCCTCGGTCGCGAGGTAGCTGAAGAACTTCTGCGCGACGAGCTTGTTCTCGCTCTTCGAGCTGAGGAAGAAGCCCTGGACACCGACGAACGGCGCAGCGGGCTGGCCACCGGCGCTCGGGATCGGGCTGACGGCGACCTTCACACCGGCCTTCGTGAAGTCCGGGATGTACCACGAGCCGGTGACCATGAACGGCGCCTTGCCCTGGGCGAAGAGGTCACGCGCGGCGTCCCCGTTGATGTCCTTGCTCAGGATTCCGAGCTTCCCGAGCTTGGCGACGTAGCTCGCGAACGCGGTGCCCTCGGGGTCGCCCAGCTTGAACTGCGTGGGGTCGTAGTCGCCGTTGGCGTCCTTGCCGAAAACGACGGAGCCGAACGAGGTCTCGATCGGGTACAGGTGGTACGCGTCACCGGCATCGCCCTGCTGGATCAGCACCGGATAGGTGGACTTGCCGGCTGCGACGAGAGCCTGGCCCTGGGCGATCAGGTCGTCGAACGTCCCGGTGGGTGCGTCCGGCACCAGGGCCGTGTTCCGCACGAGCCCGATGTTCTCGTAGGCGTAGGGCAGGCCGTAGAGCTGGCCGCCGGAGGACATGCCCTTGAGCGCGACGTCGAGGAACCCGCTCGCCTTGTCGCCGAGGTCGACCTTCTCCACGACGCCGTTCTGGACGAGCGCACCGGTCCAGTCGTTGGCGCCGACGATGATGTCGGGGCCCTTGCCGGTCGGCGCCTGCGCGATGAACTCGTCACGCATCGTCCCGAAGTCCTTCTGGACGAACGTGAACGCCGTGCCGGTCTGCTTCGTGAACGCCTCGGCGACCGCCTTGACCGCAGGCGCCCGGGTGTCGTCGACCCAGACCGTGAGGGTCGTGGTGGCGGCGGGTGCGGCGCTCGTGGTCGCCGTGCCGCTCGGCGTCGAGCTCGCGCAGGCGGCGAGGCCGAGGGACATGCCCAGGACTGCCGCAACAGTGATGCTCCGTCGCATCGTGTGTCTCCAAGGGATCGGTGGGATCGGCCGTCGCCTCACGGTCACCCGCCGACGTTGGCCTCGATGAAATGACGCTAACGCGCTTGCAGGCAGACGTGCAACTCGTTACGGTAACTTTCACGCAACGGTTTCACGAGGCGCAGCCGTCGGTTCGCCGAGGCTTCAGGACGAGGAGGTCCCGTGTCCCCTACGCTGACCCGTGTGCGCACCCGACTGACCGACCTCGCCGAGCAGGCCGGCGTCAGCACGGCCACCGTCTCGCGCGTGCTCAACGGCAAGGCCGGCGTCTCGACCCAGACCCGCCAGGCCGTGCTCGCCGCCCTGGACGTGCTCGGCTACGAACGCCCGGAGAAGCTCCGGACGCGGTCGGCGGGGCTCGTCGGACTGATCGTCCCCGAGCTGACCAACCCCGTCTTCCCCGCGTTCGCCCAGGCGATCGAGTCGATGCTGTCCGAGCGCGGCTACACGCCGCTGCTGTGCACCCAGTCGCCGGGCGGCACGACCGAGGACCAGTACGTCGAGATGCTGATCGACCACGGCGTGGACGGGATCGTGTTCGTCTCCGGCCTGCACGCCGACACCTCGGCGAGCACCGAGCGTTACCAGCGCCTGCGCAGCCGCGGACTGCCGATCGTCCTGGTCAACGGCTTCGCCGACGGCATCGACGCCCCGACCGTCTCGACCGACGACGCCGCAGCGATGGACCTCGCGGTCCGCCACCTCGTCTCGTTGGGCCACCGGTCGATCGGCCTGGCCGTGGGTCCCGACCGGTTCATCCCCACGCGTCGCAAGCTGAAGGCCTTCGCCGACAACCTGCGGCGGTACCTCGACACCGACGTCGCGGGGCACGTCGTCACCACGCTGTTCACGGTCGAGGGCGGCCAGGCCGCCGCCGCCGAGCTGATCGCGTCGGGGCACACCGCGATCGTCTGCGGGTCCGACCTGATGGCCCTCGGGGCGATCCGAGCCGTCCGCGCGCGCGGCCTGCGCGTGCCGGAGGACGTCTCCGTGGTCGGCTACGACGACTCTCCGCTGATCGCCTTCACCGACCCGCCGCTCACGACCGTCCGACAGCCGGTCCAGGCGATGGGCCACGCGGCGGTCAGTGCGCTCATGGCGGAGATCTCCGGCGCCCAGTCGCCGCGCACCGAGCTGCTGTTCCACCCCGAGCTGATCGTCCGTGGGTCCACCGGCGCAGCCCCGGCCACCTCCTGACGGACACCTGACAGACACCTGACAGACACCTGATAGACACCGAACCGACCGGAACCGGACCAGAACCGACCCGTGACCGACCCTGGGCGTGGATCCTTCCTGCCCGCTCCCCTGACGACACCCGATCAAGGCAGGATCTCGTGACCATCGCGCACCCCCACGCTTCCCTCACCACCACCCCGGTGCACGACGGCCCGGCCGGCTCCCAGTGGTGGCGCAGCGCCGTCATC
>DATKTF010000136.1:0-2545 GCA_035531255.1 Cellulomonadaceae bacterium | reverse complement strand
TCGACAACGCGATCGCCGTCGTGATGGCGTTCGGAGGGTCGACGAACGCGGTGCTGCACCTGCTCGCGATCGCGCACGAGGCCGAGGTCGACCTGACTCTCGACGACTTCACCCGGGTCGCGGCGAGGGTCCCCCACCTCGGTGACCTGAAGCCGTTCGGCAGGTACGTCATGAATGACGTCGATCGGATCGGGGGCGTGCCCGTCGTGATGAAGGCCCTGCTCGACGCGGGGTTGCTGCACGGCGACTGCCTCACGGTGACGGGTCGGACCGTCGCGGAGAACCTCGCGGAGATCAACCCGCCGGACCCGGACGGCAAGATCCTGCGGGCCCTCGACAACCCGATCCACCGGACGGGCGGGATCACGATCCTCAAGGGTTCCCTCGCCCCGGACGGCGCGGTGGTGAAGTCCGCCGGCTTCGACTCGGACGTGTTCGAGGGCACCGCGCGGGTGTTCGAGCGCGAGCGTGCCGCGCTCGACGCGCTCGAGGACGGCACGATCGTCGCAGGCGACGCCGTCGTCATCCGCTACGAGGGTCCGAAGGGTGGCCCGGGCATGCGCGAGATGCTGGCGATCACCGGGGCGATCAAGGGCGCCGGTCTCGGCAAGGACGTGCTTCTCCTGACGGACGGGCGGTTCTCCGGCGGGACCACCGGGCTGTGCGTCGGCCACGTCGCCCCCGAGGCCGTCGATGCGGGGCCGATCGCGTTCATCCGCGACGGTGACCGCATCCGGCTGAACGTGGCGGACGCGAGGCTCGACCTCCTGGTCGACGCCGCCGAGCTGGAGGCGCGCCAGGTCGGCTGGACCCCGATCTCCAGCCCGTACACGCGCGGCGTGCTGGCGAAGTACGTGAAGCTCGTGCAGTCGGCGAGCACCGGCGCGGTGCTCGTCTGACCAGCCGGTGCACGTCTGAGGAGACCTGCCGGTGACAGGTGTCGCCGGCAGGTCGCGACGACTGCGACGTCCGACGCCGTGCGTCCGCGCCTACCGGAAGGAGCACGGGTTCGACCCAACCGCTGGCGCGGTCATCGCGGCCGGTCTCGCGATCGGTGCGGTCCTCGGAGTGGCTCGCGCCAGGACGGCGCGCGCGGGCCGCATGGGGTAGCTCTACCTCGTCGCCTGCGTCGGGTGCTGTCCGGGGCGTCGTCGAGGAGCGGTCATGCGACAGCCCCCGCCCGACGCGTCGTCGTGGATCGACACCGGCGTCGACCGGCTGCACCCAGGTACTGTTGCCGACCCGGACGGCCACGGGATCGACGATGTGAGCGAAAGATAGGGCATCTTCCCGATGCCCCGGGCGGTCCTCAGATTTCACGATGGAGGACATCGACCAGGGAGCAGCGAGGAAGGAACGATCATGCACACCGCCACGGACTACACGGAGATCACGGCGCGCGTGCACCGGGTCGAGGAGGCCGAGCGCTCGCTCGCCCGCCGGGTGCTGGTCGACCCGCAGGCGATCGTCGCGCCGCGCAACCGGGTCCGCAAGCTGGCGCGACGACTCGCTCGAGGGTCGCGGCAGGGGCGCGACGAGCGGGTGACCTCGCGTGATGCCGGCGGGTGCGCACCGTCGCACGGCCTTGTGTCGCATTGAGCCCACGGGAGCTGCTCGGCACGACTGCCCCGAGCACTGTCGGTGGCCCGTGCCACGATGTCGAGGTGAGCAGTCCGACGACGAGCCCGACGATGGTCGGCCGTGAGGCCGACCTCGAGAGGTTGCGCGCGCTTCTCACGGAGGCCGCGCACGGGAACCCGCAGGCGGTCGCGGTGGGTGGTGAGGCCGGGATCGGGAAGTCCCGGCTGGTGCGCGAGTTCGTCGTGCACGCCCGTGCCTCGTCGACCGTCCTCACCGGGCAGTGTGTCGACCTCGGAGGCGCGGGTACGCCGTTCGCCCCGATCGTGAGCGTGCTCCGTGGTCTCGTGGAGAGCGTCGGCGCCGAGACGGTGCTCGAGGCGGCCGGTCCCGGCGGTGAGTCGCTCCGGGTGCTGCTTCCCGAGCTCGGACCGCTCCCGCCGCACGAGGCCGGCGATCTCAACCGGTTGCACGAGGCTGTGGCGACGGCACTGGAGACCATCTCTCGGCGGACGCCGCTCGTCGTCGTGATCGAGGACCTCCAGTGGGCGGACGACGCGACGCTGCGGGTGCTGCAGTTCGTGCTCCGGACCATGGTCGGCGCGCGCGTCATGACTCTGCTCAGCTATCGCAGCGACGACATCCCCCGCGGTCACCCGCTGACTTCGTTCCTGACCGGTCTCGAGCGCAGTCGCCGGATCCACCGCTTCGAGCTCGAACGCCTCACCCGGGAGGAGGTGCGCCGTCTCGCTGCGATCATCCTCGATCAGGAACCCGACGTCTCGGTGCTCGACCGGGTGTGCGAGCGAAGCGACGGCGTGCCCTTCTTCGTCGAAGAGCTGCTCGGCCTCGAGGAGACCTGTCGAGGGGACGCGCTCCCGGACACGCTTCGCGAGCTCTTGCTCGCGCGGTACGAGCGCCTGGCCGAGCCGACGCAACGGGTCCTCCGGCTCATCGCGGTCGGTGG
>DATKTF010000135.1:0-3162 GCA_035531255.1 Cellulomonadaceae bacterium | reverse complement strand
TGTCATCGTGCGTCCTGATCTCTGTGGCTGTCCCTGTCGCTGTGCTGCAGGTCGTCCCCCGGGCTGTCGACCGGGCCGGTTGCGGTGCTGCCGCCCGGTACCGCGTGTCGAGGCGCACCCGCGGACGGGCTCGTCTCGAGCAGCCTCTCGACGTACTTCGCGAGGACGTCCACCTCGATGTTGACCGCGCTGCCCACCGTGAGGCCGCCCAGCGTGGTCGCGCTCAAGGTGGTCGGGATGAGCGAGACGCCGAACGTGCTGCTCCCGACCGAGGTGACCGTCAGCGACACGCCGCTCACCGTGACCGAGCCCTTCTCGGCCACGTACCGCGCGAGCTCCACCGGTATCGAGATCTCGACCTCGTCCCATCGAGGCCCCGGCGATCGCCGTGCGATGACGCCGACACCGTCCACGTGCCCCTGGACGACGTGCCCGCCGAGGCGCGCATCGGCGCGCACCGCGCGTTCGAGGTTCACCGTCGACCCCGACACCAGGGCGCCGAGCGACGTGCGCCGCAGCGTCTCCGGCATCACGTCCGCGGTGAACACCCCGATCTCGGGCAGGTCGGTCACGGTCAGGCACACGCCCGAGACGCAGATCGAGTCACCACGGTGGACGTCGGCCGTCACGAGCGGTCCGCGCAGCGTCAGTCGTGCGTCGCCGCTCGTCCCCCCCGGACGGCTGATCTCCACGACCTGCCCGACCTCTTCGACGATCCCGGTGAACATCAGCTCTCCTCACGCTGGACGGTGCTGGACGACACGGTTGCCGCTGGTGACGCGGTGCTGGCAGACGACCTCGTGCTGCCGGTCGACGCGGTGCTGCGGCTCGAGACGGTGGCGGCAGCGGACGCAGGCGCGGCGACGAGCAGGACATCAGGTCCGAGCGGGAGGACGTGGTGCACGCTCAGGCGCACGGCGTCGGAGATCGTGCCGATACCGAGATCGCGGACGTTCGCCGGGCCTGAACCGAGCAGGACGGGTGCGACGTAGGCGTGAACCTCGTCGACGACGCCGGCCCGCAGGAACGCCGTCGCGAGCGTGGGACCGCCCTCGACGAGCAGGTGCCGCACCTCGCGGGCGGCCAGAGAGGCCATGACCTCGTCGAGGTCGTGCGTGCGCAGCGCGACCAGCTCGCCACCGGCACCGCGAAGCCGAGCACCCGCGGGGACCTCGGCGCGCCCGATCACGACACGCAGCGGCTGATGGCCAGCCAGCTCGCCGGAGGGAGTCCGTGAAGTCAGTGCCGGGTCGTCCGCCAGCATCGTGCCCGAGCCGATCGCGATCGCATCGACGCGTCCCCGGAGCAGGTGGGCGTGCGCGCGCGCCTCTGCGGACGTGATCCACCTGCTCGTGCCGTCCGCCGCTGCCACGCGACCGTCGAGGCTGCTGGCGATCTTGAGGGTGACGAACGGGCGCCCGGTGCGGATCGCGTGCAACCAGACCCGCAGGAGCTGCTCTCCGTCCGGCCTCAGGTGACCACCGACAGCGTCGACACCGCGAGAACGCAGGTGCTCGGCGCCGCCGCCGGCCCTCGTGCTCGGGTCAGGGACCGCGTACAGGACACGTGCCACCCCCGCGTCGGCGAGGGCGACCGCGCAGGGCCCCGTGCGTCCCGTGTGGTTGCACGGCTCGAGCGTGACGACTGCGGTGCCACCACGGACGTCCGAGCCGCGCTCGCGGGCCTGGCGCAGGGCGGCCACCTCGGCGTGAGCGGTGCCGGCGCCCGCGTGCCAACCCTCGCCGAGCACGGAGCCGGTCGGGTCGAGCAGGACGCAACCGACCTGAGGGTTGGGACCGTACGCGGGACCACGCGCGGCAAGCGCCAGCGCGCGGTGCATGGCCGCGGACTCCACCGGCGTGACGGCCGTGTCCGGCATCGCGATCCTCACCTCCCGGGCTCCGATGGCGCTCCGGGGTGAGGTCGGCAGCGCAGGACGACCTGCGCCGCGAACCACGGCTCGCACGGCTCACGCCGCACGTACCGCCACGTACTGCCTCCCATCCGGACTTTCACCGTCGGTCCTGGAGTTCCACCAGGTCAACCGCGCCACGACCGCCTCCGCGCACTGACGCACGACTGCGGTCACGGCTCGGGTCGCGGACTGTCACCGCCGGCTCGGAATTGCACCGACCCCGGAGCACGTGTGTGTTCTCGTTCTCGCCAACGATGATGCCACACCTGGTATTCCGCAGCCGCAGCCGTGCGCGCCGGGGGCCCTCCGACGGCGCCGAGACCGCGAGCCGACATCGCGCTCAGACCGGCCCACGACTGCCGAGGGCTGCTCAGGACTGGTCGCGGGCAGTCGCAGCGAGCGCACGCAGGGCATCGATCTCCGCTCCGATGTCCGGCGCGCCGTACACGGCCGACCCGGCGACGAACACGTCCGCACCCGCAGCCGCGATCCGCCCGATGGTCGCGCGCGAGACGCCACCGTCCACCTGGATCCGCACCGGGGCCCCGGACGCGGAGATCGCGGCACGCGTCCGGCGGATCTTGGGCAGTGTCCCCTCGATGAACGACTGCCCGCCGAACCCGGGCTCGACCGTCATCACGAGCACCATGTCGAACTCCGGGAGCAGATCGACGAGCGGCTCCACGGCCGTGCCTGGCCGCAGTGCCACACCGACCTGGACGCCGAGGCGACGGAGCTCACGCGCCAGCCGCACCGGCGCGCGGGCCGCCTCGAGGTGGAACGTCACCGACGCCGCTCCCGCGTCGGCGAACGCCGGTGCCCAGCGGTCGGCGTCCTCGATCATGAGGTGCACGTCCAACGGCACGGGCGAGACCTGAGCAAGTCGCGCGACGACAGGGAGCCCGATCGTCAGATTGGGGACGAAGTGGTTGTCCATGACATCCACGTGGGCATAGTCCGCGCGCGCGATGGCGCCGAGGTCGCGCTCGAGGTTCGCGAAGTCGGCCGACAGGATGCTCGGGTTGATCAGGATGCCCACGCGGTCAGCCTAGCCAGGCGCGGCGGACGCGCGGATCAGGCGCGTCGCCGCAGCAGCGTCAGGTGCATCGCGTCCGTCCCGTGCACGTGCGGCCAGAGCTGGACGTCGAACCGGTCCCCGAGCGGGATCTGCGCGCCGGCAACTGCTCGCACCGCGACCCGGGCGTCGAGCAGCTCCACGTCGTCGCGCTTGCGCAGCACGTCGGTCA
>DATKTF010000134.1:0-5801 GCA_035531255.1 Cellulomonadaceae bacterium | reverse complement strand
CACCTACGGGCTGGACATCACCGGGTTCACCTCCCTGGACGCCGGCGGCAACCTCACCAAGGACGCCCTGCGCCAAGGCAAGATCACCCTCGGCCTGATCTTCTCCTCCGACGCCTCCCTCGCCCCCTGACCCCACCCGCGCACCACCGCGCACCCCCACGGACGAGCACCAGGTCCGGGCGCCTCGACACCCTCCCCTCGGTGCGGCGATCCGTGCACCGCCGGTGTCCGACCGTCCGGGGCCCGCCGAGGTCAGCAGCCGGCCGTCTCCAGCAGGCGTAGCCACACCTCGCTGACGGTCGGGTACGCGGGTACGGCGTGCCACAGCCGGTCGATCGGCACGGCCGCAGCTACCGCGATCGTCGCGGCATGCACCAGCTCGGCCGCGTCCTGGCCGGTGAAGGTCGCGCCGAGCACCGTGCCGGCCGCGCCGTCCAGGACGAGCTGCGCCGTGCCGACGTACCCGTCGGCGGCGACGTACGCTCCCGCGACCGAGCCGGTCGCGTACCGAACGGTCCTGACGTCGTGCCCGAGGCGCCGCGCCTCGGTCTCGGTCAGACCGACCCAGGAGACCTCCGGGCGCGAGAAGACGACCTGGGGCACCGCGACGGCGTCGGCGCTCGCCCGATAGCGGCTCCACCGCCCGGCCGACCGTTCGGCGCGGGCGCGGTCCTCGACCGCCGCACGCTCCCCCGGCGCCACGGGATCCGAGGTCCCGCCGACCGAGCCGTCGTCTGCAGGCGCGCCGGTGCTCGCAGCCCCGGTGCTCGCAGACGCCGTGCTCGCAGACGCCGTGCTCGACGTCCCTGGGCTCGCCGACGCCGTGCCTGCGTGGAACCGTGCCGCGATGACGTCTCCCGCGACCCGGGCGTCGTACTTGCCCTGGTGCGTCGTCGCGGTACGCCCTGTCACGTCCCCGACGGCGAACAACCACCCGTCGGCGACGGCCGTGACCTGCATCGCGTCGTCGACGGAGACGGGTGCGCCAGGAACGAGCCCGACCGTCTCGAGGCCGAGGTCGAGCGTCCGGGGCTCCCGTCCCGTCGCGACGAGCAGCTCCGCCGCGTGCAGCTCGGTCGCGTCGTCGAGGACCAGGTGCATCCCGGCGGCGTCACGTCGCACCGTCGTCGCCTGCGTCCCGAGCCGCAGGTCGACCCCCAGCTCCCGGAGCCCGTCGGCCACCTCCTGGGCAGCGAACGGTTCCGCGCGCGGAAGCACCCGGTCACCGCGCACCAGCACGGTGACGGCGCTGCCCAGGTCGGTGTAGGCGACTGCCATCTCGACCGCGACCACGCCGCCACCGAGGATCACGAGCGACTCCGGCACGGCCTGCACCGAGGTCGCCTCGCGACTCGTCCACGGAGCGCTCTCGGCGAGACCGGGGACAGGTGGGATGACAGGGTCGCTGCCCGTCGCCAGGACGACGGCGTGCCGGGCGAGGATGCGGGTCGTCGCACCGTCGGCGTGCGTGACCTCCAGCTCGCGCGGCGCCGTGAGGCGCGCGTGGCCGCGCACGAGAGCGATGCCGGCGCCGGCGAGCCACTCGACCTCGCCGTCGTCGGACCACTGCGACGCGACCGCGTCACGTCGGGTCAACGTCGCCGCGACGTCCACGCGTCCGCCGACCGCCTCCTGCGCGCCCGGGACCGCGCGTGCGGCCGCGAGCACCGCACCCGGCCTCAGGAGCGCCTTGGAGGGCATGCACGCCCAGTACGAGCACTCCCCGCCGGCGAGCCCCCCCTCGACCACGGTGACCTGCAGCCCGTGGCGCCCGGCACGGTCGGCGGCGTTCTCACCTACCGCTCCCGCGCCCACGACGACGACGTCAACGACCTGCTCGGGGTGCTCGCTCATGATGCTCCGTCCGTGGGCGCGTGGGTTCGACCGTTCCATCGTCGTTGCTCGAGCCGCCAGACGCAGGCGGGAGCGGCTGGGACTTTCGTCCCAGCGCGGGACGGCCGTTTCCCTGCTTGGGTGTGCGGACCATGAGACTCACGCCGATCTACTACTACACCAGCTCGAGCGGGTTGGTCCGCAGGTTCGCGGAGCGTCTCGACCGCCCGGCGTTCAACCTCGCCGAGCGCGAGCACCGGCTCTCCGAGGTCGACGGGCCCTGGGTGCTCCTGACGCCGTCGTACAAGACCGGGAACGACAGCAACGACACGGTCCCGGAGGGGGTGCGACGGTTCCTGGCCTCCGAGAACAACCGGCGTCGGATGGTCGGCGTGATGGGTAGTGGCAACCGGAACTTCGGGCGCCACTACCAGATGGCGTGCCGGACGATCGCGCAGCGCTCGGGCCGACCGGTCCTGTTCGAGTTCGAGCTCTCGGGGACGCCGTGGGACGTCGCCGAGTGCCAGCAGATCCTGCACGACCTGGACGTCGCGCTGGACGCCGCGATGACTGCGTCCTGACGTCCGGCGAGGGCACCTCGGCCTTCCCGCTGTCGCCCGCCGTCAGAACCGGGAGCTCTCCTCGTCGTGGTCCGACGGGGCCGCTGGCCGAACGACGCACCACTCGTTGCCCTCGGGGTCGAGAAGCACCTGGAACGAACCCGCGGTGCCGTGGTGCTGCGAGCCTACCGGGACCGCGCCGAGCGCCACGGCGGCTGCGGTCGCCGACGTCAGGTCGTCGACCTCGACGTCGAGGTGCAGACGATTCTTCGTCGACTTGCCCTCGGGGACCTTCTGGAAGGCGAGCCGGGTCCACCCTGGCGGGTCGACGTAGCACCATGCGGCGTCGCGCGTGCGTGCCTCTCCGCCGAGCACAGCCGCCCAGAACCCGGCGAGCGCCGTCGGCTCCGCACAGTCCACCACGAGCTCGTCGATCCGTCCGATCACGCCCGCCACGCTACCGCCCCCATCTCCTGTCTCCCTCGACCGTCAGCACGGCGCCAAGCACGCGACGAGGCACCGGACGCACGGGCACGGCACGGTGGAGGCCCCACGAGACCGTCACCCACGGGTCGTCTCCGCCGCCAGTGACGACGAAGGCCCCCGGTCTGCGTCTCCGCAGGCCAGAGGCCTCTCGTGGTGCGCCATCAGGGACTCGAACCCCGAACCCGCTGATTAAGAGTCAGCTGCTCTGCCAATTGAGCTAATGGCGCGCGGTGCAGAACGTTACCACCGCCCTGCCCGAAACTGCGAACCGGGCTCAGTCGCTCGCGCCGTGGGCGGACGGTGCCTCGTCGGCCGCCTCCCACCACGCGTCGGCGGGTAGACCCTCCGACTCGAGGATCTCCTGGGACACCGGACCGTCGGGTGCTGCCAGGTCCGCGAGCAGCGCGAGCGGGACATGCTCGGCGAGCAGACCCATCACGGTCTCCGAGTCGGCGGCAGCGTCGGCGGAGAACTCGGCGTCGCTCGTGTCGGCCATCGCATCCTCACTCATGCGGTCCACCTCTCCTTCGTGTCGGGACACTCGACCACCGGCCGGTCCCGGGGCGCAACCTCTGTCGGGCAACTCTCACAAGAATCACACGGATGGTGCAGTGCCGCTGCAGCAGGCGGCTGGCGCGTCCTTCACCTGTTCAACGCTCAGAGGTAGAGGCCGGTTCCCTCGCGTGCCGGGTCGGGTCGGGCGACCGCATGCACGTCCTTCTCCCGCAGCAGCAGGTAGGTGGCGCCCGAGAGCTCCACCTCGGAGCGATCCTCCGGGTCGAACAGCACCGTGTCGCCCAGGGACACCTGACGCACCTGCTGACCGACGGCGACGATGCGCGCCCACGCCAACCGCTTGCCGACGACCGCGGTGGCAGGGATGACGATCCCGGCGGCCGATCGCCGTTCGGACGACTCGGCGTCGAGCTCGACGAGGAGCCTGTCGTGCAGCATGCGGATCGGGAGGACCGGCACCGCGCGCTCCGGGGTGCCTGCCGCCGGCTGTTCCGCTGTCGGGTGGACGTCGTTCACGCGACGACTGTACGTGCTCGTTAGGCTCCTCCCATGACCACTCGACTCGCGGTCGGCGACACCGCACCCGACTTCACCCTCCCGACGGCGGACGGCGGCTCGATCACGCTGTCCGAGCTACGCGGCCGCCACGTGGTCGTGTACTTCTACCCTGCCGCGATGACGCCCGGCTGCACGACCCAGGCCTGCGACTTCCGCGACTCGCTCGCGTCGCTCCAGGGTGCCGGGTACGCCGTCGTCGGCATCTCGCCCGACCCGGTCGGCACCCTCGCGACGTTCGCCGAGCGCGACGCCCTCACGTTCCCGCTCGCGTCCGACGCGGACCGTACCGTGCTCACGGCATGGGGTGCGTACGGCGAGAAGTCGCTGTACGGCAAGACGGTCACCGGGGTGATCCGGTCCACTGTCGTCGTCGACCCGGCCGGGGTCGTCGAGCTCGCGCAGTACAACGTCAAGGCGACCGGGCACGTCGCGAAGCTGCGTCGCGACCTCGGTATCGACTGAGACGAGCGGCCCGGCGGCTCATCGCGGGGCCGGTCCAGCGGCTGCGACGGCCGGGCAACGGTCGCCGCTGCGGGAGTGGTGAAATGGCAGCCACGCCAGGTTTAGGTCCTGGTGCCCGAGAGGGCGTGCGGGTTCGACTCCCGTCTCCCGCACCACGGAGCGCACGTCCCGCGGCACGTCCCGCCGCGAGACCTACGGCAGGTCCCACAGCAGAGGGCGATCATGACCGACTCCGCGAGACCGGGTCCGCAGCCTCGGCTCCACCTGCCGACGCTCGCGCCGTCGGTGCGCACGTTCCTGTCGACCGAGGCCGGTGGCGCGGTGCTGCTGCTCGTGGCCACCGTGGTCGCACTGGTCTGGGCCAACCTCGCTCCCGGGACGTACGCCCACCTCTGGTCGACGACAGCAGGTGTGCACGTCGGCGGCGCCAGGCTCGAGCTCGATCTGCACCAGTGGGTGAACGATGCCGCGATGGCGGTGTTCTTCCTGGTCGTCGGCCTGGAGATCTCCCGTGAGGCGACCGTCGGCGACCTCCGCGACCCACGCACCATCGCCGTGCCGGCGCTCGGGGCACTCGGTGGCCTGACGGTCCCCGCGCTGATCTACCTGCTCGTGAACCACGGCGGAGCGGCCGCGCACGGCTGGGGCGTCGTGATGTCGACCGACACCGCGTTCCTCGTCGGCGTGCTCGCGCTGTTCGGCCCGCGCTGCCCCGACCAGCTCCGGCTGTTCCTGCTGACGCTCGCGATCGTCGACGACATCGGCGCGATCACCGTCATGGCGGTGTTCTACACGCCCCACGTCGCCTGGCTCCCGCTCGGGGCCGCCGTGGTGCTGACACTGGCGATCGTCGCGCTCCGCTGGCTGCGGATCTGGCGCCTCGGCCCCTACACGGTCGTCGGGGTCCTGCTCTGGCTCGCCGTGCACGCGTCAGGCGTCCATGCCACGCTTGCCGGCGTCCTGGTCGGGCTGCTGCTCCCCGCCCGCCCGCCCGCGCGCGAGCACGCCGACAGCGTGCCCACCTGGGCAAGGCGCCTGCAGGAGCGCACGACGGCCGACCGCGCGCACCTCACCGAGCTCGCCGCACGCGCCGCCGTCCCGGCCGGCGACCGGGCCCAGCGACTCCTGCACCCGTGGAGCGCCTACGTGGTCGTCCCGCTGTTCGGCCTCGCGAACGCAGGGATCCGTCTCGACGGTGAGTCGCTCTCGGCCGCTCTCCACTCCCGGATCACGCTCGGCATCGTGCTCGCGCTCGTGCTGGGGAACGCGATCGGGATCGTCGGCGCGTCCACCCTGGCGTTGCGCGGCCATCTCGGTGAGCTGCCCGGCCGGGTGCGCTACGGGCACCTGCTCGGCGGGGCGATCCTCGCCGGGATCGGCTTCACG
>DATKTF010000133.1:0-8274 GCA_035531255.1 Cellulomonadaceae bacterium | reverse complement strand
CGGTGCGTTTCGGGCTCCAGGCAGTACCAGGTCAGTGCCAGGTCAGTGGAGAGGTGGCCGGGGTTCTCCGCGTTGCCGTGGGCCGAGCCAGCCGCAGAAGTGGGCCGCGGCGGCGTGGTGAACAACGCGTCCGTCACGAACCGGTACCAGGGTCGTCGGGTCACCGTGGACTTCTGCGCACGTCCTCTTGGTGCTCACTGCGTGGTGACGAGCTGGCCCATGAGGACGCCGGCGAGTGCTGCTGCGCCCGCGATGGCCATGGTCTGCACGGCACTCCGCCAGATGTTGACGCCGCCGATGCGGCCTCGGGCGATCCCCAGCAGGGCCATCCATAGGCCCGTGACGACCAGGGTGACGGCTACCGCGGTCTGGATGGGGAGGAATACGAAGGGGATCACCGGCACACCGGCGGCGACAAGGTCGGCGACGAACATCCACAGCGCGTGAAACAGGGGGGACCCTTGCGGCTGCGCGGCGAGCCCGATCTCGTAGGCGGCGACGTGGTGGAGCAACGCGTCGGGGTTGCGTTCAAAGATCTCGACCACGGTGTCGGCCTCGTCCGGGGTCAACCCCGCAGCGCGAAGTCGGTGCGTCGCCCGATCCAGGTACGGCTGAGGTGTGCGTGCGATGTGCTGCCGGGTCGCGCTCAGCAGAGCTTGGCCGCTGTGTCCGACCGATTGCACGTCCAGATAGCGGCCGGCCATCATCGACACGGCGCCGGCGGCGGCTCCGGTCGCCCCGGCGAGAACCACGAGGTTGGCGTCGCTCGTGCTTGCCGCGACGCCGAACACGAGCCCCGAGACCGAGACTGCGCCGTCCTCCATCCCGAAGGTGATGTCGCCGATCGCGACCCGCGACTGGGACATCACACGCCGCAATGCACTCCCCGCGGCATGCAGCATCCGGAACCTCCCCGTCAGACCACGTGACCCGACCCTAGCGACCCGCCTCGACCAACGGGGCGGCGCACGACGACCGGCCGCGCGAGGCCGGCGTGCCGCCCGCCCGCCTTCGCCAGTGCGCCAAGTCCCACGCCCCATCGCGCGAGTTCGTCCAGATCGCGGACCAGCACGATCGCTGCCGAGCCTGCCGTCGGGTGCACACCGCGAACCCTGGGTGAACCGTCGGTGGCACCCGTGCCGAATAGGGCTCACGTGTGTCCGTGATTCTTCTCGCGCCCGCTCGAGACCGACAAGGGGTCGGTCGTCCTCGGCGGCATGAGGCTCTGCGCGTCCGCCGAGCACGGCGATCTGCACGGGGAGGCCGAGAGCGCTGAGCGAGCCGTCAGACGTGGCGGCATGCCGTCAACCGTCGTGGTTCTCGTCACGGGTCCGGACGGGCTCGTCCCTGCCGCACGAGCTTCGGAGCCTGTGAAGACAGAACCTCCGCATGTGCCCCGTAGGTGCTTGACCCCGTGCGGCAACCGAGAGAGAATGACTCTCAATCTCATGAGGAGGTTCGTCATGGCGACCACGCGGATCGAACACCCGGTCCCGAACGACGCTCGCGCCATCCGCGTCCACGAGGCGATCCACACCAAGCGCATGGAGGGAATCCACAGTGTTCCCACGACGCGCGCGGACCATACCGTGCGCGAAGCGGGTTGTCCCGACGCATCTGCGCCCGCGCGGGATCGCTAGCATGTTCGCCTGAGCATTCGCCCCCACCTGGCGTTGCGCGGGGGCGGTCGGCGCGCGTGGGCTCGACCTCGGCGCCTCAGGCATGAGCGCGCTCATGATCGTCGGCAGCCTTCGATGCGACGTGGTCGGCACCGCCGCGGGGCTCGCGTTCACCACAAGGTGGACGGCATCTCCCGGGCCTGCGCGAGCGGATCTCCGACGTCGCATCCGCGGGCGCGATGCCGAGCCGAGGGGCCGTCAGCGCCGCATCGGACGAGCCCGGAGGAGTCGAGCCGACCCCAGCCGATCCGGTACGGGTGGACGAGGTCCTCGAGGTCGCTGACGTGGGCCTCGCTGGCGATGGTGGCCAGGATCTCTGCCGCTGCCAGGGCGTCTGAGAGCGCTTCGTGGTGGTGGCCGAGCGGCACGTCGGCCGCATCGGCCACCGCGTCGAGGGAGTACGATCGCAGCACGTCGTGCTGGCGTGCGAGCACGAGCGTGCATCCGAACGTCAGCTCTGAGCAGGGCAGGGCGGCGGCCGCGGTGGCTTCCTGGATCACCGACATGTCGAACGCCGCGTTGTGTGCGACGCCGGGGCGGTCGCATCAACGTCGACCAGCTCTCGGCGACCTCGCCGTCGCGCACGACGACCATGCCGATCGCACACGGCGATGCGCGATGCGCGTTCGCCGTCTTCCAGTCGATCGCGACGAAGTCCAAGGTCACCGGGGGCCCTCCAGCAGTCGATCTCAGCGGCTCGCCGTCATCGGTCCGCCACCTGTCACTCGCTCCGCGGTCGAGCGTCTGCGCTCGTGCGTGTGCATTCGGGGCACAGGCCGAACACCTCCAGGGTGTGGCTGATGTCGGTGTACCCGTAGCGTGCGGCCAGCTCGTCAGCCCACCTCTCGACGCCCGGACCGGTGACCTCGATCGCGCGGCCGCAGGCGCGGCACACCAGGTGATGGTGATGCTGGCGCGAGCAGTGCAGGTACACCGTCTCGCCGTCCTCGCGAGTCAGGACGTCGACGTCGCCGGTCTGGGCCATGAGCGCGAGGTTGCGGTAGACGGTCGCGATCCCGACGTCGTGACCGCGCTCGCGCAGGGCCGCGTGGATCTCCTGGGCGCTGCGGAAGTCGTGGAGCCCGGCGAGCACTTCGACCACGGCCAGGCGCTGGCGTGTGGTGCGAGGAGCGCGACGACCCGCCTGGGCCGGCATGGCGGCACGGTAGCGGGGCCCAGGGAGCGGTTGCCCGTCCTCATCGATCATGCTAGAAATGATTCTCATTACCAGGGGAGCATAGCGAAGGGACGCGCGGCATGTCCAGATCGTTCGCAGCGCGCACGACGGCCGGCGCCGCTGCCATCGCGTTCGGACTGGCGGGCTGCGCAGCGACGGGGGACTCGGGGTCGCCCAGCTCGACCCGGGTCGCTGTCGTGGCCTCCACCACCATCCTGGGCAGCGTCGCCGACCAGGTGGTCGAATGCGCCGGCGGGCAGGTGCAGACCCTGATGCCGGTGGGCGCCGATCCGCACGACTACGCGCCGTCGTCCTCCGACGTGGCAGCGATGGTCACGGCCACCCTCGTGATCACCAACGGCCTCGGGCTCGAAGAAGGGCTGACGTCCGCGCTCGCGACGGCACGCCAGGACGGCGCCACGGTTCTCGAGGTGGGCCCGGCCCTGGACCCCCAGCCCTTCGGTGGATCGTCCGACTCACCCGACCCGCACGTGTGGATGGACGTGGCCCGGATGGCCACGGCAGCGAGCGTGATCGGCGACAAGCTCGCCGAGCTCACGGGCGAGCCCGCCTACGGCGAGTGCGGCACGACGGTCGCGGCGGCGCTCACCGCGACCGACGCTCAGGTGCGGACCATCCTGGACACCGTCCCGGCGGCCGCGCGCGTCCTGGTCACCGACCACGAGGCGTTCGGCTACTTCTCCCGGGCGTACGGGTACACGGTGGCGGGCGTGGTCATCCCCGGCGGTTCGACCTTGGCCCAGCCGAGCTCCTCGGAGCTGGCTGCCCTGGCCCAGACGGTCCGCACCGCGGGCGTCACAGCCATCTTCGCCAACACCGCGAACCCGACCGCGCTGGTCGATGCGCTGGCGCGCGAGAGCGGACAGCACGTCGCAGTCGTCGAGCTGTACGTCGGCAGCCTGGGCCCGGCCGGATCGGGCGCCGACACCTACCAAGCCATGATGGTGACGAACGCCCACCGCATCGCCGATGCCCTCGCTGGCTAGGGTTGACGCGTGGTCGTGCTGGAGTGGTTCGTCGAACCCTTCGCCCTGGGGTTCCAGCAGCGCGCCCTGCTCGGCGGGGTCCTGGCGGGGCTGATGTGTGCGGTGGTCGGCACGTGGCTCGTCCTGCGGGGCATGAGCTTCTTCGGTGACGCGTTCGTCCACGGCGTCGTCCCCGGCATCGCCGCTGCCGTGGTGCTCGACATCAGCCCGGCGCTCGGCGCCGCGGTGGCCGCAGCCGTCATGGTCGCCGGGATCGAGATCGTCAGCAGGCAGACGCGGCTCACCGAGGACACCGCCATCGGCCTGCTGTTCGTGGGCATGCTCGCACTCGGTGTGGTGATCATCTCCAGCGTGGACTCCTACACCGGGAGCCTGACCACGATCTTGTTCGGCGACGCCCTGGGAGTGACCCAGCACGACCTGATCCAGCAGACGATCCTCGCCGGGGTCGTCATCGTCGTCTCGGTCGTGATGTACCGACCGTTCCTCGCACTGTCCTTCAACCGGCAGAAGGCCGAGCTGTTGGGGATGCGCCCGGGCCGAGCCCACGCCGTGCTGCTGGTGCTCATCGCCGCCGCCGTGATCGGCAGCTTCCAGTCCGTCGGCACCCTGCTGGTCTTCGGTCTGCTCGTCGGCCCACCCGCCACCGCCGCCCTGGTCGTCCGGACCGTCCCCCGGATGATGGCGATCGCCGCAGCCCTCTCGGTCGTGTCGGTCTGGCTGGGTCTGCTGCTCAGCTACCACCTCGGAACAGCCGGATCGGCCACCATGGCACTGGTCCCGATCGTGGCCTTCTTCCTCACCCTGACCTGGACCGCGGTTCGCGCCAAGCGGCTCTCCCGCGGACGCCAGAGCGCGTCAGAGCCCGTCAGCAGCGGCGAGAGCGCACCAGGCGGGTTGGTGACCCGATGAGCTCCGAGCGCGACGTGATCCCCGACGGAGGGCCCGGGGATCTGCTGGCCGAAGCGACCGACCTGGTGCTCAGGTATGCCGGCCACACAGCGCTCGGGCGGTCGACCTTCACGATCCCCCTGGACGGGGTGACCGCGGTCATCGGTCCGAACGGGTCCGGCAAGACGACGCTGCTGCACGCCCTGGCGGGCCTGGTCCCGGTGTCCGACGGGCGGCTGCTGGTCCTGGGCGGCGAACCTCAGCGCGCACGCCGCGAGATCAGCTACGTGCTGCAGTCCACGGTCGTGCCCCCCTCGACACCGATCACGGTGCGCGAGACCGTCGGGATGGGCCGGTACCCCAGCGTCGGGTACTTTCACCGGTTCGGTCGCACCGACAAGGCGCGGGTCGTCGAGGCGATGCGTCGCATGGAGATCGAAGACCTCGCCGGTCGTCACCTGCACGAGCTCTCCGGCGGCCAACGCCAACGCGTCTACGTCGCGCAGGGACTCGCGCAGGACCACCGGGTGATGCTCCTGGACGAACCCCTGACAGGCCTGGACATCGTCTCCGCACGGACGATCGATCGGCTCATCCACGGGGACGGGCGCGAGGGACGCACCGTGGTCCTGACCACGCACGACCTCGACGAGGCCCGTGCCGCCGACCACGTCATCCTCGTCAGCGGACACGTCGTGGCGAGCGGCCCCCCCGAGGTCGTCTGCCACCGGCGCAACCTCGAGGTCGCCTTCGGGCTGGGCAGCCTGCACGGCTGGGACAGCTTCCTGGACGACCCCGCCCACGACCCGCACCGCGCGAGACCCGACGACGCGAGCTGACCCCTCGACCGCGCCGGCGCCCGGGCGTGTGCCGGAGAGCGTCGATCCGGTACGGACCTACCTCGACTGCTACACGTGCCCGTCTCCAGCGCCGTCGTCGGGCGGAGCGTCGCGCGACTCAGCCAATGACCAGATTGTTCACAGCACTTTGGTCCTCCGGACCGACCGACGGCGGGTGCTACGCCTGAAGGGGGCGGCCAGTGCCCCGACTGGGTGGCGAGAGAGATGGCGAACGATGACGAGCTATCAGGACCGTTACGCGACGCTCATGGCGGACATGGGCGCTCTTGGGAAGGCCTTCCCCGGGTCGATGACGGCCTTCAGCCAGCTGCACAAGGCCGTCGGGACCGACGGCGCCCTCGACGCCAAGGCCAAGGAGCTCATCGCTCTGGGCATCGCGGTGACGGTGCGGTGCGAAGGGTGCATCGTCTGTCACGTCCAGAACTCCCTCACGCTCGGCGCGACGCGCGAGGAGATCCAGGAGGTGCTCGGCGTCGCGGTGCTGATGGGTGGCGGGCGGTCCGTCGTGTATGAGTGTGAGGCGCTGGACGCACTGGACGAGCTCGCTCCCGCCGTGCCGGCGGCCGTGCTGAGCTGAACGCATGAGCAACCGGCCGCGGAGATCGGGTGCGACCCCCGCGGCCGGTTGACGACTTTCGACGCAGTGCCACCCTCATACGGGGGAAAGAACGATGCCGCAGGAAGCAACCACCGCGACCGCTGCCGACGACGTGGGCGAGAGCGCCGCGCTCCTCGAGGTCCACGGGCTCGATCTCACGCGCGACGGGCGCCACGTCCTGCACGGCGCCGATCTCACCGTCCGGTCGGGCGACGTGCACGTGCTCCTCGGCCCGAACGGCTCGGGCAAGTCCACGCTCGCCTACGCGATCATGGGCTGCCCAGGCTACGAGCCCGACGACGGCACCATCCGCTTTGCCGGAACGGACCTGGCAGGGCTGTCGATGACGCAACGTGCGCGGCTGGGCATCACCCTCAGCTGGCAAGAACCGGCCCGGTTCGAGGGGCTCACGGTCCGCGACTACGTCGGCCTCGCACGCCCGGGTCATGACGATGACGTGATCCGCTGCCTCGAACGTGTCTCGCTCGACCCCGACGACTACCTCGACCGGGCCGTGGACCGGACGATGTCCGGCGGTGAGCGCAAACGCATCGAGCTGGCCGCCGTGTTCGCCATGCGGCCCCGGCTCGCGATCCTCGACGAGCCCGACTCCGGCATCGACGTCCTCAGCCTGAACGATGTCGCCTCGCTGATCCGGCACATGGCTCGGACCGGCTCCGCAGTCCTGCTCATCACGCACCGCGACGAGATGCTCGCGGTGGCCGACGTGGCCTCGCTGATGTGCGAGGGGACCGTGCTGCACACCGGTCGACCGGACGAGGTCCGGGCACGCTATGGCGAACACGCGCACCACGGCGCACCGACCGGTGTGCGGCGCACTGACAGCTGCATCCCCGGCTCGCTCGAGGACGTGACGCCACGATGACGACGACCCCAAACGCTCCCGGCGGTGGCGCAGCGGAGTACGACGCGGTGCTCAACGCCTCTCGCCAGGCGGGGATCGACCCAGACGCGCTGTCACGCCCGCGCGTCGCAGCCCTGGTCGTCTCAGGAAGCCGCGTACTGAGCCGCATCGAGGTACCCGGCGTCACGCTCGACGTCCACCGGCAGCCGATGGGAGTCGATGTCCACGTGGCCGTGGCCCCCGGCACCCGACCCGAGCAGCCCATCCACCTGTGCTTCGGGATGCTCCCCCCAGAGGGGACCCTGGAGATCCGCACCGTCGTGCACGTGGGGGCCGGCGCCGACGTGCGGTTCCTGGCCTGCTGCACGTTCCCGCGGGCGACGCGGATCCGGCACCACATGGACTCGACGATCCAGGTCGAGGAAGGCGCCGCCGTCGAGTACGAGGAGGTGCACTTCCACGGACCGCACGGCGGGATCGAGGTCACCGCGCGTACACGCGTCGTCCTGGCGAAGGACGCCCGCTTCGTCTCGTCCTTCAGCCTGGTCCACGGACGCGTGGGGGTTCTCGACGCCGGGTACGACGTCGCCGTCGGCGCGCACGGCGTCGCAGACCTGACCACCAAGGTCTTCGGGCGCGGCGACGACCGGGTACGGCTCGAGGAGGTCCTGCACCTCAACGGTGAGTACGCGCGCGGAGTGCTGAAGTCGCGCATCGCCGTCCGAGACTCGGCGACGAGTGACGTGATGACCACGGCAGAGGGGAACGCTCCGCACTGCCGCGGTCACATGGACTGTGCCGAGATCGTCCGGGGACACGCCACGGCGTCGAACGTCCCGCACGTGGTGGTCCGCGACGAGCAGGCGCGGATCACCCACGAGGCGGCGATCGGAACCGTCAACCGGACCGAGCTCGAGACACTCATGGCGCGCGGCCTGGACGAGGATGAGGCCGTTGACGTCATCATCCGCGGAATGCTCCGCTGACCCCGGTGCGCCGGGCGCTGCACCCGTGATCGGCGGCCTCAGCGCGGAGTCCGGTCCCCCCAACGCGGAGTGGCGGTGTCAGACTGGTCCTGGGCGCCACAGTCGGCCCACAGGGACCGCCGACCACCCCAGCGCGCCTCGAGCGGCGGAGGTCGCAGCGATGCCCACGGGTTCATCCGCGTCGGACCAGGAGCCGCGTGCCGTCTGGGAG
>DATKTF010000132.1:0-6724 GCA_035531255.1 Cellulomonadaceae bacterium | reverse complement strand
CGGTGGATCAGCGGCAGGTGCAACGCTGCGACGGCTCGACGTTCGCCATCACGGCGTCGACGTGCATCCCGCAGCCGGACCAGGTGACCTTGCCACAGCGGCTGCAACGGGCCGGACTACACATAGCTCACTCCTCAGTGGTGGTGTCTGATGTTCCCAGTATACCCCGGGGGGTATCCATGTGCCAGTCGTGTCCGCCTGTCGGACCGTCTGGACGCCTCGTGCACGAGATGCCCCGGCATACTCGCCGTCACGCCCCGCGTCATGCGGTGCGGATGACCTCGACCAGCGCGTCGAGAGCCGGCCGACCCTCGCCGACCGGGCACCGCACCCGCTCGGCACGCGTGATCGTCAGGCCCGGAAGTCCCGCGAGATCGACCACGACGTCCGCCGCGCTGAACAGGACATCAGGGTTCGACGGGCCACCCGTGCCCTCCGTGGGGTTCGTCGTGTCGTGGCCGACGACCAGGAGCACCCCGCCGAGCGCGAGAGCCGTCGCGGCGTTGCGCACCACGATCCGGCGCGACGCGGCATCCAGGTGCAGGTACATCATCAGGACGGCCGCGCTCGTCCGCGCCGGGGGGACGTGCCGGACGACGTCCTCCTGGAGCCAGGTGATGCGTCCTGCGGTGTGCGGCGCTCGTTCGGCCTGCACGGCCTTGGCCTTGCGAATCGCCTCGCCGGAGAAGTCGACCGCCGTCACGTCCCACCCGTGCTGGGCGAGCCACAGGGCATGGCGCCCCTCACCCGCACCGAGGTCGAGAGCCGCTCCGGGCGCACGCCCGCCGAGCACCTCGACGGCCCACACGTTCGGCTCGGGCGACCAGACCAGGTCCGTGCCCGCGTAGCGCGCGTCCCAGCCGGCGGAGTCCATGGATCGGTTCGCCTGCGTCACGCCAGCGAGAGGAACAGCTTCTCGAGCTTCTGGACGTCCAGCGTCTCCTGCCCGTCCGACTCGATGAGGCACTGCCGCATGCCGGTCGCGATGATCGCGAAGCCGGCGCGGTCCAGAGCGCGGCTCACGGCCGAGAGCTGCGTGACGATGTCTTCGCAGTTCCTGCCCTCCTCGAGCATGCGAAGGACGGCGCCGAGCTGACCCTGCGCTCTCTTGAGCCGGTTGATGACCTTGCCCATCTCGGCCGGGTCGAGCTCCATGCCGACTCCCTTCAACGCGTCGCTCGCGAAGGATACCCCGTCGGTCAGCTGGATCACTGTGAACCTCCGGTCACGGATGCGCGGTCGTGGGAGCGGCTCATCGGTCAGGATGCGGCGCTGTGGGCGGCGACCTTGGCCCGGACGTCGTCCATGTCGAGTCCGCGAATCCCCGTGATGAGCTGTTCGAGCGACTCGCCCGGTAGTGCGCCCGGCTGCGAGAACACGAGGATCCCGTCGCGGAACGCCATCAGCGTGGGGATCGAGGAGATGCCTGCCTGGGCGGCGAGCGACCGCTCGGCCTCGGTGTCGACCTTCGCGAACACGATGTCCGTGTGCTTCTCGGACGACTTCTCGAACACCGGCGCGAACATCCGGCACGGCCCGCACCACGCGGCCCAGAAGTCGACGAGAACGATCTCGTTGTCGACGACCGTCTTCTCGAAGACGCTCTCGGTCAGGTTGACGGTGGACATGCTCGCTCCTCACGGTCGGTCAATACCCTCGGGGGTATAACGGTCTCGCGAGTGCACTATTCCCCGTCCGCGGGGCCGGCGCCAACCGGCGCGCTCAGGCCGACGGTGCGAGATCCAGCTGGTAGGTCTCGCCGACGCGCTCGAACCCGATCCCTGCGTAGTACGCACCCGCGGCCCCGGGAGCGCTGACGACACGCGTGTAGCCCTTGTCGGAGAGGAGCCGGCTGGTGCGGAACACGAACTCACCCGGCGTGAAGTCGCGGTAGCGCGCCGTCACGTAGTCGAGGTCGATCTGCGCCACGCCGGATCCCGCGTCGTGCAGCAGCACGTACCCGACCGTCTCGTCGTCGCGCAGGATGAGGTAGGCCTCGCCGCGCCGAGGCGCATCCGGCCTGAAGTCCGCGGAGAACTCGCGGATGTCCCTCGCGTGGCGTCCGAGCAGGTAGCCGAGGTACGCGTCGCCGGGATCGACCTCGACGACCGCGTACGACGCCGTCGAGTGCCGCGATCGCACCAGGCTCCGGAGGTAGAACAGGTTGATCCCGACGAGCACCGTGTTGAGACCGACCATCGGCCACACGCCGACGCCGACGTTGAACGCGACGAGGATCAGGGATCCGATGAGGTTGATGAGTCTCAGACGCAGGATCCAGGTCTGGAGCAGGGACCACACCAGGATCGCCGATCCCACCCAGCCCACGAGGTCGAGCAGACTCATGTCGTTCCTTCCACCGAGAACCCGCTGTCCGGGACCCGACGGTAGTCTGGGCACCGGCACGGAGCGTGCGACGACACGAGAACGCCTCTCGCGCACCCCGTCCGCTCCCCCCACCCGCCCGTGGACCTCGCCTCACCGGTGGGTACCCGGCGAACGGTCGTCGGACGGTCGTCGGACGAGGTCGGAAGAACCAGGACGGCACGACACATGACACCCACGCACGCCAGCGCCGAGGTCGACGCCGCCGACGGGACACGATCCCCGGGCGCAGACCCCATGACCCCTCCCGGCATCGACCCCGTCGACCTCGCGACCTTCCTGCGCGTCGTCGACGCCCTGGTCGAGCTCCCGCACGACCACCCGCACCACGCGGTGGCGCGACGTGCGACGTCGGGACTCTTCAAGGCGGTCAAGAAGCAGCGCCGCACCGAGAAGCGTGAGTCCGTGAGCTCCGCCGACCGCGCGGTCGTCGCGGCGACCGCCACCGGTAGCCCCGGTCGGATCGACGACGAGACCCAGGGGATACCACTCGTCTCGTCCGCGCGCGGTGCGAGCGCCGGGACGCTGATGCGCGCACGCCCGTGCTACGTCTGCAAGCAGCTCTACACCGAGGTCGACGCGTTCTACCACCAGCTGTGCCCGGCCTGCGCCGCGTTCAACCACGCGAAGCGCGAGGCGCGCACCGACCTCACCGGCCGCCGTGCACTGCTCACCGGCGGCCGGGCCAAGATCGGCATGTACATCGCCCTGCGTCTCCTGCGAGACGGCGCGCACCTGACGATCACGACCCGCTTCCCGCGCGACGCCGCGCGTCGTTTCGCCGCTCTGGCCGACAGCCCCGAGTGGCTCGACCGGCTCTCGATCGTGGGGATCGACCTCCGTGACCCCACGCAGGTCGTGGCCCTCGCGGACGCGGTGGCAGCAGCGGGACCGCTGGACATCCTGATCAACAACGCGGCCCAGACGGTGCGTCGGTCGCCCGGTTCCTACGCACGGCTCGTGGACGCCGAGCTCTCACCGCTCCCCGACGGTCCGTTGCCGCAGATCACGAACCTGGGACGCACGAGCGACGCGCACCCTCGCGCCCTCGCCGGCTCGGTGACGACCCTCACGAGTCCGATGCTCGCGATCGCCGGGGCACCCGACGTCACCGCGCAGGCACTGACCGCCGAGGCCGCCTCGCTGAGCCGGCTCGTCGCCGGCACGGCGATCGACGCGGGCGGACTCGTCCCCGACACGCACCACACCAACAGCTGGGTCGCCACGGTCGACGAGGTCGACCCCATGGAGCTCCTCGAGGTCCAGCTGTGCAACCAGACCGCGCCGTTCATCCTCGTCAGCCGCCTGCGCGGGGCGATGCGGGCATCCACGGCCCGGCGCACCTACGTCGTCAACGTCTCCGCGATGGAGGGCGTGTTCTCGCGCGGCTACAAGGGACCGGGCCACCCGCACACCAACATGGCCAAGGCGGCCGTCAACATGCTGACCCGCACCAGCGCCGCGGAGCTCGCCGAGGACGGCATCCTCATGACGAGCGTCGACACCGGGTGGATCACGGACGAGCGGCCGCACCCGACCAAGGTGCGTCTGGCCGAAGAGGGCTTCCACGCCCCGCTCGACCTCGTCGACGGGGCCGCCCGCGTCTACGACCCGATCGTCCGGGGCGAGGCGGGCGAGGACCTCGTCGGATGCTTCCTGAAGGACTACCAGCCTGCAGACTGGTGATCGGCGGCCGCACGGACGGACCGCGTCGGCGCAGTGCCGTGGTGCTGCGGCGACCCTGGCAGAGAGGCCCTGGAGTGCTGAGACCCGCTCGGCTGAACCACGTCCTCGCCGCGCTGCTCGTCGTGACGTCGGCCGTGCACCTCGGCGCTCTGCTGACGTCCGCGACCCGGCTCGCGGAGGTCACCCAGTGGTTCCTCATGCCGCTCCTCGCGGCCTGGGTCCTCGCTGCGACCTCCGCCCGACCCCGAAGCCGGCTCGTCCGGCTCACGCTTGCGGCCCTGGCGGCGCCCTGGCTCGGCGACACCGCCCCCGATCTCGTCCCCTCGAGCTCGAGCTTCCTCGTGATGGTCGCGTTCTTCCTGTGCGCGCAGGCCTGCTACATCGCCGCGTTCTGGCCCTTCCGATCCCGTTCGGTGCTCGCGTCGCGACGCGCAGGCGCGTCCGGCGGGTTCCGCACGCAGCCGGTCGGCGCCGTCGCGTACGGCGTCGTGCTCGTCGCCCTCGTCGCTGCGTGCGCGCCGGGCACGGGCTCGCTCCTCGTCCCCACCGTCGTCTACGGCGTGTGCCTGGTGTCGATGGCGGCGCTCGCGACCGGGGTGAACGGACGCGTCGCCCTCGGGGGTGCGATCTTCCTCGTCTCCGACTCGTTGATCGCGCTGCACGCGTTCACCACCTGGTACGCGCTCCCGCAGCACGGGTTCTGGGTGATGCTCACCTACATCGGCGGGCAGGCCCTGATCGCCACGGGAGTCGTCGCGCAGGTCCGCACGGGAGCGCGTACCGACACCGACCACCGCGCGTCGGGCCGGCGTACGGTCGCCCCACCGGACGCCGAGCCCGTGCCGCCGGCGCTGACCTGACCTCCGGTCCCCCGACCTGACCCGACCTGCCTTTCCCCACCCGACCCGCAAGGGAGGACGCCCATGCTCGTCGCCGAGTACACGATCCCCGGCATCCACGTCCGGGAGCACGAGGTCACGGTCCCGCTGCGGTGGGACCGCCCCGACGGCTCCCCCGCACTGACCGTGTTCGTCCGCGAGATCGTCGACCCCGCCCGCGCGAGCGAGGAGCTTCCCCTGCTGCTGTTCCTGCAGGGTGGCCCCGGCGGGCAGGGGCCACGCCCGACGGCGTCGGGCTGGTGGTCCACCGCGCTGCAGACCCACCGCGTCGTGCTGCTCGACCAGCGCGGCACGGGGCGCAGCTCGCGCGTCGACGGCCACTGGATCACCACGGTCGGCTCGGCCGAGGACCAGGCCGACGTGCTCGCGTGCTTCCGCCAGGACGCGATCGTCGCGGATGCCGAGCACGTGCGACGCACCGTGTACGGCGGCGCCCGCTGGGCGACCCTCGGCCAGAGCTACGGCGGCTTCCTCACGCTCGCCTACCTGTCGAGCGCACCCGAGGCGTTGACCGCGTGCTACGTGACCGGTGGCCTGATCGGGATCGAGGCCGACGCGGAGACCGTCTACCGCCGGACCTACCCCCGTATGGAGCGCCGGAACGCCGAGTACGACAGTCGATACCCCCAGGACCGGAAGCGCCTGTCGGCGATCGCCGACCACCTCACCGACGGCGGCGTGCGACTCCCCAACGGCGACCCGTTCACGGTCGAGCGGCTCCAGACGCTCGGGATGAGGTTCGGCATGAGCACGGGGTTCGAGCAGCTGCACTGGCTGCTCGACACGGCGTGGTCGACGACCACCGCACCGACCCTGTCCGACGGTTTCACCTCGGCGGTCCAGGAGGCGACGGGGTTCGATGACAACCCGCTCTACGCGGTGCTCCAGGAGAGCATCTACCAGCAGGGCGAGGGGGCGTCTGCGTGGGCCGCGCAGCGTGTCCGTGACGAGCGCTCCGAGCTGTCGACCGACGCCCGGCCGCTGCGACTCACCGGCGAGATGATGTTCCCGTGGATGTTCGAGCAGTACCGCGCGCTCCGGCCGTTCCGCGCTGCGGCTGAGGTGCTCGCCGCGCGGACGGAGTGGCCGCGCCTCTACGACGCCGCGCGGCTCGCGGCGAACGATGTCCCGGTCGCGGCGGTCCAGTACGTCGACGACCCGTACGTCGACCTCGAGCTCGCGATGCAGACCGCGCAGGCCGTCGGCAACGCTCGCGTCTGGGTCACGAACGAGTTCCTCCACGACGGGCTCCGGGTGGCAGGGGACACGATCCTGCCGCGACTCGTCGACATGACGACGGGTCGCGCCTGAGGGAGGCCGTTCGCGCCGCGGCCGGCGCGCACCGATGCCGGCGCGCACCCGGAAGGGTGTGAGGATCAGGTCATGTCCATGAACCACCGGAGCGAGTGGTCCTCTCTCCGCTCGTACCGCCAGGACGCGCGCGTCACCGGTCACCGCCTGACCCCCGGGACCTCGCGTCGCATCCTCGCGTACGCCCGTCCGTACCGCGCGCAGGTCGCCGTCTTCCTCGTGCTGGTGGTCGTCGCGTCCCTGCTGGTCGTCGCGACGCCGTTGCTCCTCCAACGCATCGTCGACCAGGGTGTCGGCGGACGCGACCGCCGGCTCGTGGTCGTCCTCGCCTCGCTCGTCGCCGTCGTGGCGATCGCCGAGGCCGGGCTGAACCTGGTCCAACGGTGGTACTCCTCGCGCATCGGCGAAGGCCTCATCTTCGACCTGCGGACGGACGTCTTCAC
>DATKTF010000131.1:0-9170 GCA_035531255.1 Cellulomonadaceae bacterium | reverse complement strand
GCCACTGGGTGATGCCGCCCTGGAGGTCGTAGATCTCGGTGAAGCCGAGGTCCGCCATCTTCGACGTGGCGACACCCGAGCGGTTCCCGCTGCGGCAGTACACGAAGTACGGCTTGTCCTTGGGCAGCTTGCCGATGTTCGTGGCGAAGGCGGCGTCCTCCACGTCGACGTTCACGGCACCTTGGATGTGGCCCTGGGCGAACTCACCGGGCGTCCGGACGTCGATCACGGACATGCCCGGCTTGGCGAGCACCTCGGACGCGGTGGCCGTCGTGACCTCGGTGATGGCGTTCGATCCGCTGGAGCACGCGGCGAGACCGCCGACGGCAAGAACGGCTGCGAGGACGACCGAGGCGATTCGGGAGCGTGTCTGCATACCCCCCAGGGTATCATCGAGGCGAGGGGCAGCGCAGTCCGGCACCGCCGGGCCCGTCCCGCACGAGAGGAATCGCCATGAAGCAGAACATGGGCACCACGGACCGCATCCTGCGGAGCGTCGTCGCCGCGCCGGTCTTCGTCATCCTCGGCGTCGTCACCGGCCCTGCCGCTCCGATCTCGTGGGTGTTCTACGCCCTCGGGGCCGTCATGCTCGGCACCGGACTCGTCGGCTTCTGCCCGCTGTACGCGCCGTTCGCGTTCAGCACCCGGTCCCGCACCGCAGCGACCGCCTCGCGTCAGCACTGACGTACCGGCGCGTCGCGACCGACAGGTCCGGCGACCCGACATCCGACGTCGTCGGAAGCACTCGCGCGCGCGAACCTGCGACGATGGACCGATGCAGCGACCTTCCACACCGGCTGAGGCCTGGGCCGTCCTTCGCGCGGGGAACGCGCGCTTCGTCGCCGGCGACATGGACCACCCGTCGCAGAGCGTCGACCGTCGCACCGAGCTGAGCGCCGATCAGCACCCGTTCGCGGTGATCTTCGGCTGCTCGGACTCACGCGTCGCGGCCGAGATCATCTTCGACCAGGGGCTCGGCGACATGTTCGTCGTGCGCACGGCGGGGCACGTCATCGACACGACGGTGATCGGCTCGATCGAGTACGGGGTCGACATCCTCGGCGCCCCGCTGGTCGTCGTGCTCGGACACGACAGCTGCGGTGCGGTCGCGGCCGCGGCGAACGCGCTCACGACCGGCGAGCTGCCCCGCGGGTTCGTGCGCGCGATCGTCGACCGGGTGATCCCCAGCATCGTGAACCCGGGTGGCACCGGTGTCGCCGACTTCGACGCGGCGACTCTCGGGCACGACCACGTCCGGCACACCGTGGAGATGCTCCGGAGCTACTCGGCACTCCTCGCGGACGCGGTCGACGCGGGCCGGTGCGCGATCGTCGGGCTCGAGTACGACCTCGCCGAGGGCCAGGTCCGGCTCACCGAGCTCATCGGCGACCTGGGTCCGCAGACGACCTGACGCGACCTCCACCCTCAGGAGGGCCTGGCCGGCTTCGGTCCAGCGGCTCGAGCGACCCCGGCCCGCACGTCACCGGACCCGGACAGCTGCACCCGCACCCAGCAGCCTTTGCCATGATGTGCGCATGAGCGATGACGCACAGGACGGGACCGGCTACCGGATCGAGCACGACACCATGGGAGAGGTCCGCGTCCCCGCGGACGCCCTCTACCGCGCGCAGACGCAACGAGCCGTGGAGAACTTCCCGCTCTCGGGCACGCGCCTCGAGCGAGGACACATCGAGGCGCTCGCCCGGATCAAGAAGGCTGCGGCCAGGGCGAACGTCGAGCTGGGCGTCCTCGATGCCGAGATCGCCGCGGCGATCGTCTCCGCCGCCGACGAGGTCGCCTCCGGCGCGCACGACGCGCACTTCCCGGTGGACGTCTACCAGACGGGCTCAGGGACGTCGTCGAACATGAACGCCAACGAGGTCATCGCCACCCTCGCCTCGCGCCTGCTCGGTCGGGACGTCCACCCGAACGACCACGTCAACGCGTCGCAGTCCTCGAACGACGTCTTCCCGACCTCCGCCCACGTCGCGGCGACGTCGGGCGTCGTCCACGCGCTCGTGCCGGCCCTCACGCACCTCGCAGAGGCGCTCGAGGCCAAGGCCGACGAGTTCGCCTCCGTCGTCAAGTCCGGCCGTACGCACCTCATGGACGCCACCCCGGTGACCCTGGGACAGGAGTTCGGCGGATACGCCGCGGCTGTCCGGTACGGCATCGAGCGCCTCATGTCCGCGCTCCCCCGTGCCGCCGAGGTGCCGCTCGGCGGAACCGCCGTCGGGACCGGCATCAACACCCCCGCAGGCTTCCCGCAGCGGGTGATCGCCCTGCTCGTCGAGGACACCGGACTGCCGCTGACGGAGGCACGGAACCACTTCGAGGCGCAGAGCGGGCGCGACGGGCTCGTCGAGCTCTCGGGGGCCCTGCGCACGATCGCCGTCAGCCTGACCAAGGTGTGCAACGACCTGCGCTGGATGGGTTCGGGACCGAACACCGGCCTCGGCGAGATCGCCATCCCGGACCTCCAGCCGGGATCGTCGATCATGCCCGGCAAGGTCAACCCCGTCATCCCGGAGGCGGTGCTGATGATCGCGGCGCGGGTGATCGGCAACGACGCGACAGTCGCGTGGGCCGGTGCGAGCGGGGCGTTCGAGCTCAACGTGCAGATCCCGGTGATCGCTCTCGGTGTCCTGGAGTCGATCCGCCTGCTCGCGAACGCAGCGACGGCCCTCGCGGACAAGACCGTGCAGGGGATCACGGCTCACGTCGACCGGGACCGCGCGTACGCGGAGTCCTCCCCCGCGATCGTCACCCCGCTGAACCGCGTGATCGGCTACGAGTCGGCCGCGAAGGTCGCCAAGCACGCCGTCGCGCACGGGGTCACCGTGCGCGAGGCCGTCGTCGCCCTGGGGTTCGTCGAGCGCGGGGAGGTCACCGAGACCCAGCTCGACGCAGCCCTCGACGTGCTCTCGATGACTCGTCCCCCGCGGGGCTGACCGGACCGCAGCGACCTCGGGAGCCGTGCACAGGCCTGCACACTGCTCCCGAGGTCGTCGCCGGTCAGACCTCGATCCCCTCGAACAGCTCGGTGACCAGCGCCGCCACGGGTGAGCGCTCCGAGCGCGTGAGCGTGACGTGGGCGAACAGGGGGTGGCCCTTGAGCGCCTCGATCACCGCAGCCACGCCGTCGTGCCGACCCACCCGCAGGTTGTCCCGTTGCGCGACGTCGTGCGTGAGGATCACGCGTGAGTTCTGCCCGATGCGCGAGAGCACCGTGAGCAGGACGTTGCGCTCGAGCGACTGCGCCTCGTCGACGATCACGTACGCGTCGTGCAGCGAGCGGCCACGGATGTGGGTCAGCGGGAGGACCTCCAGGAGGTCACGCGCCATGACCTCCTCGACCACCTCGCGCGAGACGACGGACCCGAGCGTGTCGAAGACCGCCTGGGCCCACGGGTTCATCTTCTCCGCCTCGGCGCCGGGAAGGTAGCCCAGGTCCTGGCCCCCGACCGCGTAGAGCGGGCGGAACACCATCACCTTGCGGTGCTGGCGGCGTTCGAGCACCGCCTCGAGACCGGCGCAGAGCGCGAGCGCCGACTTCCCCGTCCCGGCACGCCCGCCGAGCGACACGATCCCGATCTCCGGGTCCAGGAGCAGGTCGATCGCGATCCGCTGCTCCGCGCTGCGCCCGTGCACCCCGAACACGTCCCGATCGCCCCGGACGAGCTGGATGTGCTTGTCGGGCGTGACACGACCGAGGGCCGAGCCCCGCGTGGAGTGCAGCACCACGCCGGTGTGGCACGGCAGCGCCTTCGCCGCGAGCCCCTGCACCTCGGTGAGGTCCAGCGACTCGTGCTCCCACAGGTCGGCCATCTGCTGCTCGTCGACGGTGAGCTCGTCCATCCCGGTCCAGCCCGAGTCGACCGCGAGCTCCGCGCGGTACTCCGCCGCGCGCAACCCGACGGCGGAGGCCTTGACACGCATCGGCAGGTCCTTCGAGACGACGGTGACGTCGCAGCCCTCGGCGGCCAGGTTCGCCGCCACCGCGAGGATGCGGCTGTCGTTGTCGCCGAGCCGGAACCCCGCGGGCAGCACGGTCGGGTCGATGTGGTTGAGCTCGACGCGCACGGTCCCGCCCTGGTCGCCGATCGGCAGCGGGGCGTCGAGGGTGCCGTGCTCGATGCGCAGGTCGTCCAGCATCCGCAGCGCCGCGCGGGCGAAGTAGCCGAGCTCGGCGTGGTGCCGCTTCGCCTCGAGCTCGGTGATCACGACGATCGGCAGGACGACGTCGTGCTCGGCGAAGCGGCGGATCGCCGCGGGGTCCGACAAGAGGACCGAGGTGTCCAGCACGTACGTCCGACGCGCCGGGGCGGCTTCCCCACCGCCCGACGCCGAGGCGTCCGTGTCTGTCACCTTCTGTGCCGTGCTGACCATGGCAGGCTCCCTCCGGCGCGCGGTGCGCCGTGCGATCCGCCTCACGCAGGTGCCCGCGGGCCTCCGACGCTCGGCTGTCCGGACGAGGGGCGGTCGGCCACGGGGGGCCGGGTCCGGCCCTCCTCCCGGAGCAGGTGCTCCATGGGCTGACCTCCCGATGGACGGTGGGTACCGTCCGTCACCTCTGGACGCTACGCGCCGGTCCGGAGACGCCCGGGAGGACACGCGGCGCGTCGCGCCGTGTTCACCCCGTCGACACGCACGGCTGCGGGGCGCCGTCGCCGGACCGTGCGGAGTGCCGGGAGGCGTCGTCGAAGTCCAGCAGCAGGGGCGCCGCCGGATCAGCGCCCGAGGCGCCGTTCGCGGGCCGCGTAGGCGCGGAGCGCACGCAGGTAGTCGACCCGTCGGAAGTCGGGCCAGTACGCCTCGCAGAAGTAGAACTCGCTGTGCGCGCTCTGCCACAGCAGGAACCCGGACAGGCGCTGCTCCCCGGAGGTGCGGATGACTAGCTCGGGGTCCGGCTGGCCCTTCGTGTAGAGGTGGTCGGCGATGTGCTCGACGTCGAAGACCCCCGCGAGCTCCTCGAGCGAGGTGCCGGCCTCGGCCTGCTCGCGCAGGAGCGAACGCACGGCATCGGCGATCTCGTGGCGACCGCCGTACCCCACCGCGATGTTCACGTGCAGTCCCCGGACCTCGCTCGTCCGCGCGACGGCCTCGTCGAGGTGCGCCACGAACGCCTCCGGGAGAAGCTCGAGCGACCCCATCACCTGCAGGTGCCACCGACCGCTCGCGGCCAGGTCGACGACAGCGTCCTCGATGATGCTCAGAAGCTCGCGGAGCTCGTCGTCCGACCGGGCGAGGTTGTCCGTCGACAGCATCCACAGCGTGACGACCTCGACGCCGACCTCCTCCGACCAGGTCAGCAGCTCGAGGATCTTGCCCGCACCGCGCCGGTGCCCCGTGGCGGCGGACTCCCCGTAGGTCTTCGCCCAGCGGCGGTTGCCGTCGAGGATGACACCCACGTGACGCGGCACCTGGTCAGGCGCCAGCGAGGCCGCGAGGCGACGCTCGTAGAGACCGTAGAGCGGATGAGGCAGGCGCACGCGACGTCCTTCGGGGCGGGGTCGGATCTGGCTCACACGCTACTCGCCAGGAGGTCGACGCCCGGCGCGAACGAGCCCGGTGGTGACACGCGTCATGGAGAGGTTGTGTGATGACGGGACCAGGTCCCCACGACCGGCAACTTACGCCGCGGTAACCTACCTCCTCGTAGGTTCTCCGCTGTCGAGCAATCCGCACCCCCGGAAGGACGCCCGTGGCACACGAGCCCCCACCCCAGCCGCCCCGTGACCGGGTCGGCCAGGCCCGTGACGGAGCCTCCCAGATCGCCGCTGCGGTCAAGCCGAAGCTCCGCGGCTGGTTGCACGCCGGGATGTCACCGATCGCCCTCGCGGCTGGGATCGTCCTCGTCGTGCTCTCCCCCACCACGACAGCCAGGTGGACGACGACGGTCTTCGCCGCGTCCTCGGTGCTGCTGTTCACGACCAGCGCGGTGTACCACCGGGGCACCTGGACCCCGAAGGTCACCGGGGTGCTGAGGCGCCTGGACCACTCGAACATCTTCGCCATCATCGCGGGCACCTACACCCCGCTGACGGTGCTCCTCCTCCCCCGTTCGACCTCGACCGTGCTGCTCTGGGTCATCTGGTCCGGGGCCCTGCTGGGCCTGCTCGGACGGGTGTTCTGGCTCGACGCCCCGCGGTGGCTCTACACGCCGATCTACGTCGCGCTCGGGTCGGCCGCGATGGGGTACCTCGGGACGTTCGCCAAGGCGCCGAACGGTCCGGCGATCGTCTGGCTGGTCGCCGGCGGCGGCGTCGCCTACATCCTCGGCGCCGTGGTGTACGCGACCAAGTGGCCCAACCCGAGCCCTCGCTGGTTCGGCTTCCACGAGGTCTTCCACTCGCTGACCGTGATCGGGTTCAGCTGCCACTACATCGCGGTGAGCCTCGCGGCCTACTCGTCGGTCTGAGGCGCTTTCGCCGGTGCCGCACGCACCGTTCCCGGGCCACCGGCGAGCCACTCGCACCAGGGCCCGACCACGAGGCGCGCGAGCCGGTCGTAGCCCGCCGCGGTGGGGTGCACCCCGTGGCCCGCCTCGATGTCGGCGCGCCAGACGGGATCGGCATGGAGACGCGCGAACACGGCCACGTAGGGCACCCCGCGCGCCGCGCAGACCGACGCGAAGCGCTCGTCGATCGTCGCGATGCGCTCGTTGTGCTCCTCGTCCGTCACCGCGGGCGGACCGACCATGAGGGTCGGGAGCCCGGCGGCGGCAGCGCCGTCCAGGATGGCGACGAGGTTCCCGACCGACCGGTCCAGGTCGACCCGGGTCGGCCTGCGGCCACCACCGCCACGCGCGCTCGTGTCGTTCACCCCGAAGGACAGCACCAGGCGCGGCTCGCCGGCGTCGCCGCTCCGTACCCGGATCTCGTCCTGCCACCGGCTGCGGACGTCGGCCGAGGTGTCACGACGGACCCCCAGGTTGTAGACCGTGACCGGGAACCCGATCACGTGCGCCCACGCCGCCACGCGACCGACCCAGCCGCGGTGCTCGGCGTCGCCGAACCCGGCGACGTAGGAGTCGCCCAGGAAGCTGACGCGCAGGTCCGGGCGCACGTCGGGAAGCTCGACGCGATCCCGGACCCGGTTCCTCGTGCTCGCCATCTAGCGCGGCACCACCGAGTACCGGCGGTTCGCCAGCGACGGGTTGCGGACCCGCGCCTGGCGGACCTGCTCAGGATCGAGGTCGACCGTGGCGACCGTCGGCTCCTCGTCGAGCTCGAGGACGAGCTCGCCGTCCGCCCCGACGACGACCGAACGGCCGACGACGCCGAGACCTGCCTGTCCCACCGCGACCACCACGCTGGTGTTCTCGATCGCACGGGCGACGGCCAAGGCCCGCCAGTGCTCGGCCTTCCCCGGGCCGGCGGCCCAAGCCGCGGGCACGACGAGGACGTCGGCGCCCGCATCGACGACGCGTCGCGCGATCTCCGGGAATCTCAGGTCGTAGCAGGTCAGCACCCCGAACCGGAGGCCTGCGACGTCAAGGACGAGGGGCTCGGCGTCGGCCGGTCCCGCCTCGAGACGGTCCGACTCGCGCTGACCGAACGCGTCGTACAGGTGCACCTTGCGGTAGGTCCCGCGAAGACCACCATCGGGCCCGACGGCGACGACGACGTTGCTCGCACGATCGATCCCGACGCCGGGTGCCGTCGTCCCCGCGATCACCGCGACCCGGAGGTCCGCCGCAACCTCGCGCACCAGCGTGACGAAGGGGCCGTCCAACGGCTCGGCGTGCTCGCGGCCCACCCCGCGCGGGTTGAACCCGGACGCGTACTCCGGCAGGACCACGAGGTCGGCGCCCCGCTGGGCGGCCGCGACGATCGCCGCGCGCGTCGCGTCACGCGCGGCGGCGTGGTCCGCGGGGACCACGAGCTGCGCGACGGCCACCCGCACCACGGCGCGTCCTGGCTCGACCGTCATCAGCGGGACGCCTCCGGACCGCCGTCGGACCGTCCGTCAGGACCGTCGTCGGGATCATCAGGCATGCCGTCGGCCTCGTCCTCGGCCGCCTGGAGCGCCGCCCGGTGGTTCACCTTGCGCAGCTGCTTCGTGAGCGACAGGAAGAGCAGGACGCACACCAGGGCGAGTCCGAACGTGAAGGCGAATCCGACGATCCCGGGGCTCGTGATGTCCGCGGGGGGGATGGTGGCCGGTGCCGGGCTCGGCGTCGCCGCCGCGAGCGCGCGGACGAGGACCAGGGCGATCATCTGCCCACCTCCTGGCGCAGACCCGCGAAGAGGTCGGTCTCGGGCATGGTCGTCGGCACGTGCGAGACCACGAGCTCGAACTCCTCGAAGGGCCACGTCGCGCGCTCGAGGTCACGCGGGATCGCGAAGAAGAAGCCGTCCGGGTCGACCTGGGTCGCGTGCGCGCGCAGCGCCGCATCCCGCGCGTCGAAGAAGTCGGCGCACTCGACCCGGGTCGTCACCTCGCGCTCCGGGATCTCACGCGCACGACGCGACTCCACCCACTCGCCGAACGGTGACTCGAGCCCGGCCGCCGTCATCGCCTCGTGGGCGGACCGGATCCGTGCCATCGAGAAGCCGTGGTTGTAGTACAGCTTGGCCGTCTGCCACGGGTCGCCGAGCCCCGGGTAGCGACGCGCGTCCGCCGCCGCCTCGAACGCCTCCATCGAGACGCGGTGGCACATGATGTGATCCGGGTGGGGGTAGCCGCCGCTGGGGTCGTACGTGGTCAGCACGTGCGGTCGGAACTCCCGGATCAGGCGGACGAGCGGTGCTGACGCGTCCTCGAGCGGCACCAGCGCGAAGCAGCCCTCCGGGAGCGGCGGCAGCGGGTCGCCCTCCGGCAGTCCCGAGTCGACGAAGCCCAGCCAGGTCTGCCTGATCCCGAGCGCCTCGGCCGCGGTCGCCATCTCGTGCGCACGCAGCTCGCGCATCTCGTCGATCGAACCGGTGAACTCGCCGAAGGACGGGTTGAGGACGTCGCCGCGCTCGCCACCGGTGCAGGTGACGACCAGCACGTCGACCCCCTCGGCCGCGTACCGGGCCGCAGACGCCGCGCCCTTGCTCGACTCGTCGTCCGGATGGGCGTGGACCGCCATCAGACGCAAGGGTTCTCCGTTCACGAGGTCCTCTCCACGTACAAGGCGGCGTGACACCGAGGGTGTCGCCGTCAAGAGACAATGATCCTGC